>JANYBU010000043.1 GCA_025360665.1 Nitrospira sp. | reverse complement strand
CAGCAAGGTCCCGAACCTGATTTATCGGCAGAACGGGAAGATTACGGTCAACCAGCCGTTTTATTCTGAAAATATTAACCAGCTGCCGGCTCCCAACTACGACGGCTTTCCGCTGGGACTGTATCTGGCGCCGGAACCGGTACTGCCCGTGCAGTTTTCACGAGGTTGCTACTACAAGGATTGTGCATTCTGTGCCCTCACGCTGGATCACCAGAACTTCAGGCAGAAAGAACCGGGACGGACCGTCGAGGAATTGGAATGGCTCAAGCAGCGGTATGGAGCGCAACGTTTTTTCTTTACCGACGAGTGCTTTGCGTTATCGCCGACCAAACGATTGTGCCAGCAGATCATCGACAAGAAGCTGGACATCAAATGGACCTGTGAGATGCGATTTGAGAAGCATCTGACCCGTGAACTCCTGTCGTCGATGCGAGATGCTGGGTGCCTGAAGATTGTGTTCGGATTGGAGTCTTTCAATCAGCGCGTGATGGACTTCATGAAGAAAGGGATCAAGCAGGAGTGGGTGCGGCGCGTTGTCGGCGATTGCGTCGACCTGGGGATCGCGGTGCATTGTTACATCATCGTGGGGTTCCCGACCGAGAAGGAAGAAGAGGCCCGGGAGACGATGAATTTTATCGTGGAGAACGAGCGGCTTCACGGATCGTACGGGTTCTCTTGTCAGCCGTGCCTCTTCGATTTGGAAAAAGAAGCGCCGATCATGAGCGACCCTGGCAGTTATGGAATCCGGCGCATCATGCGTCCGTCGGCAGAGGACCTAAGCTTGGGATTTTTCTATGAAGTGTCGGAAGGCATGACGCCGGACGAAGCCGAGCGCCTATATCAGCATGTCTATGAAAAAGTCAGTGAAGTCGTGTGCGAGTTGCCGTTCAACTACTCGATGGCCGATGGATTGCTGTATATTGCACGAGCCAAGGCCCAGGAAGTGGGCGTGCCGCAGCCGGCGGAGTCGTGATGAGCCTGTCCCGCGCGACGTTGACCCTGTCTTTTCTTGGTCGGTATAATTCGCATTTCCCTCCAGGGTGTACAGAGTGATTGCCACGAATCCCACTATCGACCGGATCACGGGGAAGATCGGCGATCAATCCCTTCTATTTCAGTACACGATCAAGCTCGTCCTGCTCGTCTCCTTCTCGGAATTGATCCTGTATCGGCTTGTGTCGCGGCTAGGAATGCATCTTAGCAAGTTGGCGCAGGAGCATGCGTGGATTATCCCGACCTTTACGGCACTGACGGAGATCGGGCAGTGGTTGCTCAATGTCGTGGCGATTCTGTTGTTCCTCGCCTTGGGGGTGGCGGTCATCAATCGGATGGCCGGCCGTGGGTTTGTGGGATTGAACCTGATCGTCATTCCCTGTGTGGTGCTCCTGTTGCTCCTCACGGTGGGTTTTTTGTTGATCCCCCCCGCCTTCCTGGGATCTGCGATTTATAACTTGGTTGCGTTGATCGCGTTGATCTGTCTGATGGTGGAATACCTCTCCACTCATACTGAATGGTCACATCGCGCGATGGGCATTACCTATCTCCTGGGAATCGGGGGCTGGCTGTATTACCAGATCGTGTCCACCATCTATAGCTTTATCGGGACCGTGGCGGCCCCGCCATTCGTGTACGAGGCCCATCGCGGGGGTGAAGGGCTCCTGGTCTTGTCCAGCATCCTGGTGATGTGGGCCTATGGGCGGGGTGTCTCATTTCGGACGCGCAATCAGCGGCAACGCCGCCGCGCCATCTGGTTTTGGGCGACCGCCGGGTCCACTTTCACCCTCATGTTGTTCTTGGATTATCTGCTCAATCGGTATGACCCTGGGATGGCCGGCAACATTCGCAAGGCAGCAGACGGCATCGGGTGGATTTTTCAGTTCGGCATGGGCTATACGTTTTTTCTCCCGTTTGCGATCTACATGACGGGCTTGTTGTGCTGGTCGTACACGGTCATTAAGTTGCTCAGCATGGGACAACTCGCCGGGTATGGTCTTGGATTGATGTTTATTGCGGGGTATGCGCTTCTGTATTCGAATCTGACACTCATGGTGGTGCTCGGCGCCATGCTCTTGACCATGGACCGGTATCGGCACGGCGCGACGGATTCGGCACCAGCGACGAACGCTCCCATGGTCCGCACGCCGGACTCATTGGCGGGTGGACAGATCTAACAGACCTTTTTACTATAGGGAATCGTATGAACGAACCAACTCCGTCTGTTTCTGAACACAGTCAGGCCGTTATCGACCCCGGCGATCAGCCGCTGAATCCCGACGAAGAAATCGCCGAGATTGAAAAGCTCTTGGCATCCGAGCCAGACGATTTTCAAGCCCGCTGCCGATTAGGAGAGCTATATTTCAGTAAAGGCCGGATGGACGACGCGCTTGTTGAGGTCAAGAAGTCGATTGAGATGGCGGAGGGGCTCCGTGCCGAGATGAATCGTTCGCTCGCGATGTACTATTCGAATTTGGGCACGATCTACGCGACGAAGGCCATGACGGACGAAGCGGAAACCGAGTTCAAGCATGCGCTCGACGTATTCCCCCACGATGTCCTGGCGCTCTTCAATCTTGGGCGGGTCTACACCGACAAAAAGAAGTTCATGGAAGCCAAGGATTATTACGAGCGCCTTGTGGAAATCACGCCGGACGATCCCATGGCTTGGTACAATCTCGCCGGGGTCTATGTCGAACTCGATAATCCCCAGGTTTCGGATTACAACACGATCGACATGGCCATCCAATGCTATATCCGTACGCTCGAATTGGACCCGAAGCATCTGGAGAGCAGTTTCAAGCTGATGGAGTTGGCGCTGAACCATAAGAAGACCGATCTCGCCATCAAGGTCATGGAAGAGGCCGTCGAGCAGAATCCCGAGGAGCCGCTGGCCTATTACAACTTGATCAGCGTCTACGACAAGTCGAAGATGTTCGAACAGGCCGAGCAGGCGCGGAAGCGGTTGAAGGAACGATTTTCCAAACGGGCTAAAGAGAGCAGCGCATCCTGATTTACCCATTCATACGGAGGAACACACCATGTTTGGGAGCCTTGGTTTTACAGAGTTGATCCTGATCCTCTTCATCGTGCTGATCATCTTCGGTGCAGGCAAACTGCCGCAGCTGGGGGAAGGAATCGGTAAGGCGATCAAGGGCTTCAAGAAGTCCGTGCATGAGGCGGACGCGATTGAAGCCGAAGCCCAAGCGACCCAGCAGCAGACAGCAGCTGCTCCGCAGCAAGCGATTCCGGAATCCACGGTGCAAGCGCCGGCTCCAGTGGGGCAGCCAGCCGCGACGGTTCAATCAGCTTCACGCGGCTAGATAGCCGGGATTAGGGCCACAGGTATTATATGGAAACCGAACTGCAACTTGCGACCGGCTATATCGAAACCTTCGCAGGCAACGGCAAGGCCCGGAGCACCGGCGATGGAAAACGGGCGGTCAAGTCCGGGATCCCACTGCCCCATCACGCCGCGCTCGACAAAGACGAGACCTGGTTCTACTTTGCCGAGTCCGGGTCCGATCGCATCCGGCGGGTCAATCTCCGGGAAGGCACACTCCATAATTTCGCCGGCATCGGCGAAACCTGCTATAGCGGCGACGAAGGCCCTTGTGGGGAAGCCGGGCTCTATTTGCCGCTTGACGTCGCGTTTGACTCCCGCAACGATCTCTATACCTGCGATTCCGGCAGTAACCGCATCCGGAAAGTGGACCATGAGACCGGCATCATCACCACGATCATCGGCACCGGGCAGCATGGGTTCAACGGAGATGGTCCGGCCCTCGAGGTCAACCTCACTTGGCCGGCCGCAATCGCCTTCGACCCCAACGACGTGATGTACATCGCCGACACCCAGGCGCACCGAATCCGTCGCTACGATCCCCGGACGGGTATGGTCACGACCGTGGCCGGGACGTGGACGGCCGAGGACGAGGCCCGTGAGCAGCCGCTCGTTGCACGGAATCTGGTTGTGCTTTCCGGGGATGCTATCGGCATCGATTTCAGCGACGACCATGGTTGGCTCATGCCGGTCTGTTCAGACGGACTGGACATGTCCATGTATCTCGACGATGGAAAGCCCGCGCTCGAAGCCCGCCTCTATGATGTCGTCGGGCTCACGGTGAACGGGAAAGGCGATATTATTTTCGTCGACAAGGGCAGTAACCGCGTCCGCAGCATCGATCACCGCAGCGGCATCATCTCGACAGTGGCCGGCGTGTGCCGGTACGGCTACGACGGTGACGACAAGCCGGCGATCAGAGCTATGCTTCATGCGCCGGAAGCCGTGGTAGTCGATCAACAGGACAATCTCTACATCTCCGACACGATGAACCATCGCGTGCGCAAGGTGGACGTTGGGACCGGCTTGATCACGACGGTGGCGGGCAACGGCGACAGCGGCTACGAAGACAAGAATATGGGTGGCTGCGGCGCTGCGCGCTTCGTGGCGAAAGAGTCGGCAGGGACCGTGAAGCATGGAGACGGACTCCTCGGAGTGGAGGCCGTCGTCAACTCTCCAGTCGGACTCTCACTGGACTCCCAGGGCTATCTCTACATCTGCGAACGGAGCGAAAATAAAATTCGCCGCGTGAAACTCTGGTAGAAATCCGGGCGCAGTCGGTTTAGTCGCGCCCTGGCTTTGTGGTACTCTGAGCCCATCAGGATGGGCTCGCGCCGGTCACCCGAGGATCTTACATAGTGCGTACGACGACGAAGATTTCTTCTCGCCCGTTGCTTCTCCTGTTCCTCTTCATTCTGGTTGTGGCCGGTGTTTTAGTGGGCGTCGGCGTGCCCCTCGTCAGTTCCGAGGGGATGATTATTCGCACGCGCCTCGTCGAGGGGGAAGTGCCAACGGGGCCCGAGGACGCCGCCTGGGCCAAGGTCTCGCCGATGACGCTTCCGTTGAGCGGTCAAGTGATTACCAGACCGGTCTGGCCTGAGCCGACCGCGCGAGCCTTGACGGTGCGGTCGCTCCACAATGGAACCGAGATCGCGTTTCTGCTTGAATGGCAGGACAACACGAAGAACGACCGTCTGACGCCGGGGACCTTTCGCGACGGCGTCGCGATTGGACTACCGCTCGGCGATGCTCCCGCGTTCTTCTGCATGGGCCAACTCGATCACTACATCAATATCTGGCATTGGAAGGCCGATTGGCAGAGCGATATCGATCGCCGGGCCGCCAAGACTTCCGAGAAAGCCCGCGATGGCGTGCGGACGTTTGAAGTCATTCCGCGCCGAGTCTCTTCGGTCGAGGACCTCATCGGCGGGGGGTTTAGTACCCTGACGACCAAAGAGAAACAGGGCCGAGTCCAGGGGCAGGCTACGTGGAAAGACGGGGTGTGGCATGTCGTCATGCGTAGACCCTTGGTGAGCGAAGAGCCAGAGAACGAAGCCAAGCTGATTCCAGGTCGGGTGCAAACCGTGTCGTTTGCCGTATGGAACGGTGAGAACAAAGAGCGGAACGGGCAGAAATCCGTCGCGCCCTGGTTTCAGCTGGTGATCGACCCTATTACGAAGCTCTAGCAGGATGCTGAAAAAGTCCGCCAGCGCCACAGACCGTGGCGCGTGAAGCGCGAGACTGGCGAGAAAGGCGCGACGTGGACAGAGTGAATTCCCATCTCGTCTCGCCCATCCCGCCAGTCTCGCTCGGCTATCTTGCGGGAGTGTTCTTCCGTTGTGCCGTACGTGCGGGCCATCGAAGTTCTCGCGTGTTAAAGTAGTTTTTCCGCAGCCTGCCAGCTTCTTAATGAATGACAGTTCCTGTGCGGATGAAAGGCGTGAACGTTGGAGGATGTTCGAAGCAGTTCAGTCAGTGCTCACACAAAGGCCCTTCAGAGTGGAAGGGCCTTTGTCTTGTGTGTCAGCCTGTGCATGGGAGCCCTGGCCGGTCTCGCGCCGGCCCCGGTGAGTGCGGCGGATCAGGAGCCGATGACCGTGGATGAGGCCGCGCGATTGGGTGAAGAATTCGGCGTGATCGTCGGAGACGTGGACGAGGATATCAAAAAAGAGTTGAAACTCGAACGGGCGCAGGGCGTCGCGGTGTTCGAAGTGATTGGGAGCTCACGCGCCGACTATGCCGGTATCAAGGTCCGATCCATCATCAAGGAAATCGACAAGACCGAGATCGGAAACATGATTGATTTTGGGAGAGCGATCAAGCGCGGGATGAAAGAATGTAACTTCACCATCGGCACCTATGAGCCGGCCGATCCAGGCGATCCGGTCGGGTGGGGGGTGAATTTTCATTTCGTCGGCTGCAAACGGGATTGATGATGTCACGATTCATCCGGCATACACCGCGAATCGCCGTAGGCCTCTTCCTCGGGCTCATTGTGGGAGTCATCGGCCTGTATCAGGGCCGCGCCATCGCACAGAAGGCAGAGGCTCCGGCCGACTGGGTGGTGGAAATTGAAAAGATCTTCATTCGATCGGAAGACTGCAAACAATGCCACGATCGGCACTATGAAGAGTGGAAAGGCGTGCGCGAACAGACGCCGGACCTTAAAACGTTTGGTCGCGTCGATGCGGCGCTCTTGCATGGTACATCACTGGAGTCACCGGTGTTCCGCACGGTATTGGGCGTCTGGCTGCAGACCAATCCGACGACTGACGAGCGCCGCCGTTGTCTCGCCTGTCATGTGCCGTCGACCACCGTGTTCCCGCAACATGCCGATAAGATTGTGGCCCAGGTGTTGTCCGGCAAGCCGCAAGTGGAAGGCATCGGTTGCGCTTCCTGCCACCTGATCAAGCAGGTCGAACAGACACCGAACTCTCCGCCGTCGTTCAAGATCGAGCCAGGCAAGATGATCTATGGACCCTATGCGGACCCGGAGGAAAATCTCGTCCATCCTGCGGCGCAGTCCGAACTGTTCCGAGGCGCGAACTATTGCGCCTCCTGCCACTTCGATAAGGTCAAGGATGTGACGCAGAAGGATCTGGTCGGTGAGATTTTGCAGGGGACGATTTGCCAAGACTGCCACATGGAGCCCTCGACCGGCAGTTCCACCTCGAAGCGCGGCGCCATGACGCGCGCAATCGGTCGCCACTGGTTCCGCGGCGTGGTGGTTCCCGGCACCCTCATCAAGAATCGAAATCTACAGGCCGAATGGATGCCCCGCGTGGATCTTGAAACCAGCAAGTCGGCCTCTGCCGTGGAAGGGACGGCGCTGGTGAGAATCGGCAGCCTCCCTCACAGCTTTCCTGACGGCGACCCGGTGCTCAAGCAGTTCTATCTGGTCCTTACCGCCAAGGATGCGCAGGGCAAGGTGCTGAAGGAAGAGACCAAGCAGTTTGGCTTGCCCTACGACAAAATTCTCCGAGGCCCAATTCCCGATCCCTTCATCAAGGGGGGCCATACGAGAAAAGTGCCATTTTCCCTTTCGATTCCAGCCGGCGAGACTGCCGCGTCGATTGAAGCGGTGTTGAACTATGCGTTGATTCCGACGCCCGAACCGGCGCTCAAGGAGAAATATCTCGCAACCTTGGCGACCGACAAAGAGCGGGAAAGCGCGAAGAAGATTTTCGATGAGTATACGCAGCCTCGCTTGCTGACCTATCGGGCCAAAATGCTTTAGCAGGATGCTGAAAAAGCCCGCCAGCGGCGTTCTCGTCTCATCGAAATCCTCAACGTACCCCCGAGGGTACGCCTCCGGTTTCGATTCGCCTGCGGCCTTGCTGGATGGCCTTTTTGAGCATCCTGCTTGGTGTTCTTGAAGAAGAAGGATGGGATGATGGTGCGAGACTCGATCACCTTGAAGATCGGAATCGGCGCGGCAATCGTGGTGGTGGCGGCGTTGCTCCTTTCTCCATGGTTTAACCGCGGCATGTTCGCGCAAGAACTAGCTATGTCGCAGAGTACCATTGAACAGGCCTTTCCGACCTCCAGCAAGTGCAAACGTTGCCATGAGCGCGTGTTTGAAGAATGGGACACCTCTCCGCTCTCGCGCTCGATCCATTCGCCGGCCTTCCGCGCCTCGCTCGATGCCTTTTTGGTTTCCCCGGCAGGAAAAGACAAAGCCCTGTGCTTTCGCTGCCATGCGCCGCAGGTGCGCGAATTCCCCGATCAGGTCCAGCTCTTTATCGATCAGGCCAAGGCCGGCGACCCGTCGTTGGACGGCGTGGCCTGCGCGCCATGCCACTTGATCAAGCAGGTCGATCGGACGAAACAACCGCCGGAGCCCAAGTATGAACTCGAGAGCAAAACGGTCTATGGCCCCTATAAGGATGCGGTTCAGAACCGCGCGCACCAGTCGATGGAGCTGGGGCTGTTTCAAAAGTCCGATCTCTGCCTCAATTGCCACCAGTCGGTTCCCTCGGCTGCCAACTTAGGCAAGACCAACGATTTGCTGGGCAACTGGGATCAGAGCAAGGCGGTCAAGTCCGGCAAAGAGTGCCAGACCTGTCACATGCCGGAGCAAATCGGAGAGTCGGCAAACGGGGAGAAGAAGCGGAAAACCGCCAACCATACCTTCCCCGGTCGCATCGGCAAGCTTCGCCAGGAAGCGGCCAAGCTGGACGTCCAAACGAAAATCGTGGGCGAGAACACCACGGTCACGGTGAAGGTGCAGAGTCTCGTCCCACACAATCTGCCGGCCACCCATCCGGCCTGGGCGACCGTAGTGCTCGATTTGGATATCAAAGGGAAGAATCTGAAGACCGTCTTTACCGACAAGCGGGTCTATGGCCGGGTCTATCAGGATGCCAAGGGCCAGAAGACGAGCTTCGATTTTGAGGCGGTCAAGGTCCTTGAAGATACCGTCTTGAAGCCGGAAGAAACGCGCGTCGAGACCTTTACTTTCCCCACGCCGAAAGATACCAAGACGTTCGATGTTGAAGCGACCCTCAACTACGCGCCGATCACCGGCCCAGCCCCATTCCTGCAGCGTGTCGAAGCAGAGTCCTCAAAGGGATCACAAGACCCTGTCTTCCAGCCAATCGAGATCATCAAGTACGCTGAGAATATCTCG
>JANYBU010000041.1 GCA_025360665.1 Nitrospira sp. | reverse complement strand
CTGACCTATACGCCATACTGAGCGCCTATGGATAAGCATCTTGCATCCCCCTGTGAGACTCTAGCGGAGCGGTACCAAGCTCTGCTGGAGGTTGCGCAGGCAATCTCCGTTCACCGAGATTTGCATGCTCTCTTTCGAGATCTCGCCCAGCGCCTTCCCCGAGTGGTGCATGTCAATTTTGTTGCCCTGACGTTACACGATCCTGAGCGGAACACGATGCGGTTGCACAGCATTCAGGCGAACGTGCCTGCCGAACTCGTGGGCGGCCATGAGGGGCCGGTCGAAGAGAGCCCAGCCGGGTTGGTGTGGCAGACGCAGCAGTCGATCCTCGTTCCCGATCTTGCCGAAGAACGTCGTTGGCCCAAGGTCATCGGCCACATGAAGGAAGATGGCGCGAATTCATTTTGCTTCGTCCCCCTGACTACGGCGGTGCGACGGCTGGGCGCGATGGGATTTTTGAGCTTGCGGAAAGAGGCGTACGGTGAAACAGATCTGGAATTTCTACAACAAGTAGGCAAACAGGTCGCGGTGGCGGTGGACATGTCCTCCATCATCAAGACCTGACGTATGATCGTGATCGATTGCGCCTCCTTCTGGAGGTGTCGGAATCCATTGCCTTACACCGCGACCTAGCCGACCTGTTCCATGACCTTGCTGGACGACTCCCTCGAGTGTTCAAGTTTTCCTACATCTTTTTGATTCTGCATGATCCGGAGCGGAATGTAATGCGGCTGCATATTCTGGAAGCCCCACGACCCGGTCGCATTGTCCCAGGGGTCGAATTACAAATCGAGGACAGTGCCGGTGGATGGGTCTGGCAACAGCAGCAGCCCTTGGTGTGCACGAATGTGGATCACGAGACTCGATTCCCAAAAGTGATCCAGATGATGCGTGCAGAAGGCGTACGGTCATTCTGCTTGGTCCCCCTCACCACTGCGCGCCGCCGCCTGGGCGCGCTCGCTGTCGGGAGTTTTGAAGAGCATCACTACGGTGGAGCGAGCCTCGAATTCCTGCAACAGGTCGCCAAGCAGGTCGCCGTTGCGGTCGAGAACGCGCTGGCGTTCCAGCAGATTGCCGAGCTTAAGGACAAGCTGGCAAAGGAAAAGCTGTACCTGGAGGAAGAAATCCAGACGGAGTACAACTTCGAGGAAATCGTCGGTGACAGCCGGGCTCTCAAGCTGGTTCTCAAAGAGGTCCAGACCGTGGCTGCGACTGACTCCACGGTCCTGATCTTAGGCGAAACAGGTAGCGGGAAGGAACTGGTTGCGCGGGCGCTCCACAATCGCAGCGATCGTCGGGAACGAACGTTCGTCAAGCTCAATTGCGCCGCCATTCCGACCGGCCTGCTCGAGAGCGAACTCTTTGGGCATGAAAAGGGCGCGTTCACCGGGGCCATCGCTACGAAGATCGGCCGGTTTGAATTGGCCGACCGCGGCACGATTTTCCTCGACGAGGTAGGAGAAATTCCGTTGGAGCTACAAGTGAAGTTGCTCCGGGTGCTCCAGGAGCAGGAGTTCGAACGCCTGGGGAGCACCAAGACGATTCATGTCAATGTCCGCGTCATCGCCGCGACCAATCGCGATCTCAGTCGGATGGTGGAGGAACAGGCATTTCGCAGCGACCTGTATTACCGGCTCAAGGTCTTTCCGATTACCGTCCCTCCCCTGCGCGACCGCCCGGAAGATATTCCCTTGCTGGTCCGACACTTTGCTCAAAAATTCGCCCAACGGATGAAGAAGCGCATCGAGACGATCCCGTCGGAGGCCATGAAAGCGCTCCAAGCCTATCACTGGCCCGGCAACGTGCGGGAGCTTGAGAATTTCATAGAGCGAGCGGTGATTCTTACCCAGGGCCAGGATCTGTTTGTGTCAATTGGCGAATTAACACGGCTGCCGAGTCACACAACGAACTCTGGGACTACAACCCTCGAGCACGCCGAGCGCGAACATATTCTTAAGGCGCTGCACAAGACGAACTGGACCATTGGTGGGCCTTCCGGGGCGGCGGCCAAGCTCGGCATGAAGCGGACCACCCTCCAATCCAAAATGCAGAAGCTGGGCATCTCTCGCCCATCTTAACTAAGGTTCTCACCCAGCCTCCATGAATGTTCTGGGCCAGTGCCGATCTTTCGGCACCGTGCCGTTACGTCGGCACTTCATTCTCGGCACTTCGTCATATTTGTAATAGAAATTCCCGAACGAAGTCACTTATTCTCTTCTAGTTTCAGCGACATCAATGATCCAGTGTGTGCGGGAGCTCTGTTGGAATGCGAGTTGCTGGTAAGCCTCGTTATAAATGGCGTGAGGTAAACCGGTGGTTCGCTGAGGGAAGTATTGATGGGTACGGCGCGGGCGGTTACACAACAACAATCGATTGAGGCGGCGGCTGGAAGCTTGGCAAGAATCCAAAGCACGGGTCGCTGTCCGCGCTGCAGCGGACTCATGGTCGCCGAGTGGTGCCAGGATCTGTCGGACTACACCGCTCAGCGCTGTGTGCAATGTGGCGAGGTCATCGATCCGGTTATCCTGCAGAATCGCCGACAGTTTGGAACTACGATAGGTCCAGACCAGAAGAGAGAGCACACACCGCATGAGAGTTGTAACAGGTAGGAAAAGTGGGTAAGGCGCAGGCGTGTAATTCTGATATCGATATAACCAGCAAAGGACAAAACCATGATCTCAGCTAATCGTTATTTAACATCCTGGGAGGGTTTTTGGAGTACGTTGGCCGGAACACCTGGCGAAGTCTTTTGGGATGCCGATCCCGCTCATGCGGCCCAACAAGATTTGCCGCTGTTCCAAGACCATTCCGACCCACAGCTCCCGTTGATTGACCTGGGGTGTGGCAACGGAACGCAAACGCGTTTTCTTGCGGATCATTTTGCAAGGGTGATGGGCACTGAAATTGCGCCCGCCGCAGTTGAAATTGCTCGCACGAAGAATGCGGCCCCCAACATTACGTACCGGGTTCTTGATGTGCTTCGCCCTGATGATGCCCAAGCTCTCCACGAGGAAATTGGCGACGCTAATGTTTACATGCGGGCGGTGTTGCATCAACTTTCGCCCGCGGATCACACGACGGCGATCCAGAGTATCGAGCGGCTACTTGGGACAAAAGGGACATTATATTTTATCGAACTTTCATCAGCTGCTGAACCCTACTTTGCCCAACTGATTAAACAGTATGGGCCGCCCCCTGGCCTTGCACGGGTCTTCCAGCATGCGATTACGCCCGGCATGGTGAATGAAAACGACTTAGAAGTGCTGTTTCCACCGGATCGTTTTACGCTGCTCGATACCGGCCAGAGTCATATTCACACCGTGCATACCCTTCCGACGGGTAAGTGGTGAAAGTCCCGGCATTCTACGCCATCCTTCGGCGTCGGCAAGGCTGAGCGTAGTTCGGCTTACTGGGAACCGATGTGAATTCCGGCGAGGGAAAATAGTGGACGTTGGTTGCTGTTCGATGGAATAGCATTTGCTGATACGGACGCTCGAGAGGGACAGGAAATGCTGAAGATCACCCAACATCGAGATGCGGCGTTGGAATCGGTGTCGTTCATGCTTGAAGGACGACTGGCAGGTCCTTGGGTGGATGAACTCGATGCCTGTTGGCATCAGATGGTTGCGAACCAACAGAATCGTTCCGTAGTCGACTTGACCGGCGTGACGTTCGTGGATGCTGACGGCAAGGCGCTTCTGACCAAGCTGTGGCAGCAAGGCGCAGAACTTCGCGCGGTCGGCTGTCTGACCAGATGCATTGTGGAAGAGATTACGAAAGCCGGCCATGCCGGTTCATCCCACTCAAGTCGGAAGGGTAAACGGGAAGGGAGCTGAGCGCGCTCATGCCTTGGTTGGTGGTGTTGCCGGTCATGGGCCTTGTTGGTCTTGATAACAAACCGCTATAATCCCCATCCCACAGGGGTCACAAGAGAACACGTCGATCGTAAGGTCAGTCGTACGGAGAAAGCCGCCATGTCTTCAATCGGTCACACGTTTCGCGTTGCTGCAATCTTTCTCGCATGTGCGACGTTCGCCGGCCTGCTCGGCTGCAAGCAGGAAGCGGCCTCTACGCCGGCTCGTCCCATCCCGGAGGTGCCGGTGGTCACGGTGTCGCCTGTCACGATCCCGGACGAACCGGAGTTCATCGGTCAGACCGAAGCGTCGCGACCGGTCGAAATCCGCTCCCAGGTGACGGGTATCCTCAAAGAGCGATTTTTTGCGGAGGGGCGTGAGGTCAAGCAAGGCGACCGGCTCTATCAAATTGATCCGATTCCGTTCAAAGCGGCCAAGAGCAGCGCCAATGCCAGGGTGGCGCAGGCAGAGGCAAGGCTGGTGCAAGCCAAGCAAAATTTTGTTCGTGTGAAACCGCTGCTGGCGGAACAGGCGGTCAGCCAAAAAGATGTGGACGATGCGGTGGCGGAGGAATTGGCCGCCAAGGCGGCGCTGGAGGGAGCCAAGGGCGATCAGGTGAAGGCCAAGTTCGACCTCGACAACACGCTCATCACTGCGCCTATCAGCGGTCGGATTGAGCGGAGTCGGCTCTACGAAGGGCGCCTCATCTCCGCGCAGACCGATCTACTGACCACGATCCACCAGTTAGATCCCATGTATGTGAACGCGAGCGCCCCGGAAACGTTTGTCCTCAAACGCCTCCGGGAGCGCGCGACTCATCGGATCCAAGGCGCGACACTCTACGAACAGCGCGGTGTTATCACATTTACGGACGGCAGCATCTATCCCCATGAAGGCAAGTTGGATTTGCTTGAAGTCGGCGTGCGCTCGGCCACCGGCTCCAGGGATTTTCGCGTGATCTTCCCTAATACGGATCGCGTCCTGTTCCCGGGACAGTTTGTGAAAGTCCGAATTTTGGGCGCCGTGAGAACCGGC
>JANYBU010000012.1 GCA_025360665.1 Nitrospira sp. | reverse complement strand
GGCCAGCATCGGCCTCTTTCAGGATTGCTACGATCTGCGTCTCGGTGAACTTCGATTGGCGCATGGGAACCTCCTGGCTAAGGTGGCTATTGTGCCAGAAGATTCTCCTTGTGGACTGTCTCAGATTGGGGGGAGCTTACGCCATGGCTACAGCGGCCCTCCCATCCAGATATCTATGTGTGGCCTAGTCTATCTGTGACTCGTTGTACTCACTGCCCTGCAAGACGAAATTTCCACCAATTGGTGTCCGGTCTTGCAATCACTCATGTACCCATAACGTCAATGCTGCAGGGTAGCCTGATGGTAGATTCTACAGATTTCCGCACCGGAGGCACCGAGAATACCGCATCAATCATTTAGAGCATTGGAATAGAGAGTCCGGCATGCTGAACTGAAGAACGGGCCTCACTTGAAACGACTAAATGTGTGATTGAACGACCTACACTCGTATCTGCGAAATGTGCAGAGGAAATCGTTGCGGGCAGAAATCAAAACATGGGCGAACGGTAGCTGGGCTATTGCGGCGGCAGAATGCTCAAAAAGGCCGTCAGCAAGGCCGCAGCGAGTGAAGACCGGAGGCGTACCCTCTGGGGTACGTTGAGGATCTGAACGATGCGAGAACGACGCTGCCGGCCTTTTTCAGCATTCTGTCAAAAGATTTTTCGATACTGCTTCGAATGCACCCCCGACTCGTCGGCAAAGCCGAGGGAGGCGCTGTCGGGATTGCCGGTGTCGTTGAGATCGATTCGATAGTGCCCGCGGATGGCTTCCATCGCAATTTCAAAGGGAACGGCCTGGGGATACAGATTGCCCGGGGCATGCGCGCCGCGGGTCAGGGTGCGGATCACGTCAGGTTGCGCGTATTGGGGGTCGGACACAATGTAAATGTCGGCCACGGCATGGTCCCCCAGTTTGTGGCCGGCTGTTGTGGCGGGCAGGAGATCGGTCAGAGTGCCGGCGAGCCGGTCATTTTTAAACCGCTTCAAGAGTCCCGCGACTTGGCTCTCGGTCGCCTCCGGAGGGACAGTGAGACTGATCGCGTTCATATCCAAGATGGTTGCCTGGACTTTGAAGAGTACAGGGGCCGCTTCGGCATCTTCGATGACCGGTCCGGTTGGCCCTTCCGTTCCGGTAGCTTGTTTGTTCTTCGAGCCGGGCACGATGAGGAACACAAAAAGCCAGAGTCCTAACAAAATGGCTGAGATGACGATCAGGGGATGGACTCCGGCACGCTTGCCTTCTTTGTAGGGGTGTGGCTCATCGCTCATGACGTCGTTCCACGGTGGCGGTGGCAGGATTCTGCTTCTTGGCTTCGTCCCACAGTCGATCCATTTCTGCAAACGAGAGCTCTCCAACCGTACGGCCCGACGCGGCCGCCTGGGCTTCGATGAATTGAAATCGTTCGACGAATCGGTTGGCGGCTTGGCGCAGGGCGTCTTCAGGGTTCACTTTGATGAAGCGGGCGAGATTCACGAGTGAAAATACCACGTCGCCGAACTCCGCGACAATCTGCGCTTGTCGGGCTGTCGAGGCCATGACGTCGGGCTCTGTCTGGTCCGACATGGGGGCTCGGATCGCGACTCGGAGCTCCTGGATTTCTTCCTCAATCTTGCCGAGGACCTGATCAAAGCCTTTCGCGTCGTGGGTCCAATCGAAGCCCACGCGTGAGGCGCGCGCTTGGATTTGATAGGCCCTCAGGAGGGCCGGCAGCGTCTGCGGCACACCGTCGAGCACCGAGTCTGGTCGGCCGGACGCTTGCCGTTCCGTGCGTTTGATATCTTCCCATCGCGCAACCACCTGGTCGGCATTCGTGGGGGTCATGTCTGCAGGCCCATTCCCAAACACGTGGGGGTGCCGTCGAATCAGTTTGTCGGCCAGTTGCTCAAGCACGTCCTCGATGGTAAAACTGCCAGCTTCTGCAGCGATCTGACTATGAAAGAGCACTTGTAGCAGCACATCGCCCAGTTCTTCCGGAAGTTTGGCGCGATCCTGTCGGTCGAGAATTTCTAATACTTCGTAGGTTTCTTCGAGAAGATAGGGTTTCAGCGACTCATGTGTTTGCTTGCGGTCCCAGGGGCATCCGTTCGGCGCGCGCAACGCGGCCATCAAATCGACGAGTGTATGAAATCGTTCCGACATCGTTGTCCTCGTGGTCACAGGCAGTTGGGCGCTCATTATACCCGGTTCTCGGCAGGCTTCAATCGGTCGGCGCGGCTTGCGCGTCTGTCCGCGCGTCTTGCACCGCTTGAGGGCCTATGGTAGGGTACCGTCGCTGCATCTGGAGCGGGGAGAAGGCCTGTGGCCGCAGAACAAGAAGAAGGATTTGTCGTTCGAGATCGACGGGGCGGGAGTGGGCCCGACCGTCCAGCCGCCACTGTGGACGCCGCGTCGGGGGCACAGCCCCACCAGCACGTTGCACCCTCTGATCCGCACCAGGGTTCGGGAATTCCCGTCACCTTTTCATCCTTCGTCATTTCTCTGGGCAGCTCCTCGCTGATGTTGATGGGGGAACAGCTGGATCCTCAGCAGCCTCCGATGCCGGCGAATCTACCGCAAGCGAAAGAGATTATCGACTTGCTCTCAGTCTTGGAAGCCAAGACCAAGGGGAATCTCACAACGGAAGAACAAGCGGAGCTGAGGGATATGCTCTACGCCCTTCGGATGAAGTACGTGAGTTTGGCTGCCAAGTAATACTCCCTGCCGCCCGTCGACCTCAGACGTGTCTGTCGCCACCATGCTCCATGCGACGTGGTGAGACGCTCCCCTCATTCGGTCGTAGTGAGTCGTCATTCTTCCACGCGTCGTGACGCAGGCAATCGGGAATATCTGGTGTGAGTGACATCAAGAAAAACACAGGTCCCCTTTCTTCGGCGAGGACGAACAGCGGTTCCGCGACCGGAGTTGCGCCACCTCTTGCTGGGACCGGCCGGTCTTCACGGCAATCCAGGCCTGCTCCGGAGCCGGAACACCAGAAAATGCATTTGCGTCCGGTCTGGATCGTCCTCATTCTGCTGCTCCCCTGTCTGGCGCTGACCTTCTACTATTCCCAGGTGGTGATTCCCGGTGGCGAGGAAACCGATTCCTTTCTGCCGACGACCAGCTACGCGTTCGTGCTCCTCCTGCTCAACCTCGATCTGATCGGATTTGTGGTCCTGTTGCTGCTGCTCTCCCGCAACCTCGTCAAAGCCTACTTCGAACGGCGGCATCGACTGTTTGGGTCGGGATTTCGAACAAAATTGGTGGCGGCCTTCATCGGTTTTTCGCTCATTCCGACGGTGCTCCTTGCGCTGGTCGCGAGTGGGTTGGTGAATAAGGCCGTCGATGTGTGGTTCAGCGATCAGATTGAGCAGGTCATGCGGGATTCCTATGACGTGGCGAGGATGCAGCATGCCGGCCACATTACCCTGGCTGTGAACAGTGCCAGAGCCATCAGCCATGAAATCTATCGAGAAGACATGTTACTGGCGGAACAACGCGATCTGCTGGTGGCCGCCATGGCCCGCAAACGGGCTGAATTCGGCGTAGCAGGAATTGAAGTCTTCTCGGCGAAAATGGAAACGCTCACCAAGGCGCTGGATCTTGACGTGCCATCATCGGCTCTCGATCTGCCGATCGGCCAGCTCGTGCTCCAAGTGATCAACGGAAAGCAGGAAGTGAATGCGGTGCAGGAGGCTCAAACCGGGCGCTTGGTGCGAGCTGCGGCCCCCATCGCAGCCAGCGGGCGCGGCGGCGAGATCGGTGGCGTAGTGGTGGTGGAAGCCTATGTGCCTGAATCGTTGCTGGCCAAAATGGAAGGGATCGGCCGTCAGTACGACGAGTATAAGCAGACCAAGGCCATGAAGAATCCCATTAAGGCCGGGGCCTATCTCTTCGTCGCGGTCATCACGGTGCTTATTCTGTTCGGAGCAACCTGGTTCGGGTTTTATGTTGCGCGGAGTATTACGGTGCCGATTCAACGGTTGGCTGAAGCGACGGAGGCCATTGCCCAAGGGGATCTCTCCGTCCGGATCGAGGGGCATGCGACCGATGAAATCGGCACGTTAATCGATTCATTCAACCGCATGACGTCGGATCTGCAGGGGAATAAGTCCGAGATCGAAGCGGCCAATATCTCGTTACGCCACAGCAATCTTGAACTTGATCGCCGTCGTGCGTACATCGAGACGGTGGTTGAAACGATCGCCGCCGGCTTGCTCTCCATCGATAAGAACGGGCTGATCACGAACTTCAATCCGTCCGGTGAACGGATCCTTGGGCTTGTGGCGGATCGATTTCGTGGCAGACCGGCCAATGAGGTGTTCAAAGAGTTCAGGCTCGATCTGTTCCAGACAGTCTATGATCGGATGCTGGCCGATCAGCGCGATACGGTGGCTCTCGAGGGGACGATGGAGATCGAAGGCAGATTCCTGACCATCGGGCTTCACGGTTCGCGCATGAAGGACGAAGCGAATAAGGACCTCGGTATCGTGCTGGTGTTCGAAGATCTCACGGAGTTGATCAAGGCGCAAAAAGTGGCGGCCTGGCAGGAGGTGGCGCGGCGGGTGGCCCATGAGATTAAGAATCCGTTGACGCCGATCCTATTGTCCGCGCAACGTTTGCGAAAGAAGTATGTTGAGAAGTCGCCGGATTTCGATGCGATCTTC
>JANYBU010000437.1 GCA_025360665.1 Nitrospira sp. | reverse complement strand
TCTGATTTATCTGAACGGTGGCAGCGAGTCCTTGGTGGGATACGCGAAGAACCTCTTGTGGTTTGTCCCGCCCTGGATCGTGTACGTCATCACCATGATTCTTGGCGTTCCACGGGTCGGGTTCTGGCCGGCCATGGCCCTATCCATGACGCTGTACTTCGGTTGTATCGGACTGCTGAAGCTTGCAATCCGATAACCCCCCAGCACCGTAGGATAACCGCGCGAGACAGGCGGGACGAGCGAGACGAACGAGGCCGTACGCTAGGAGAGGTGGCTGAAGTGTAACCGATTCATTTCGCGCATCGCCGAGACCAGCCGGTCGATCGAGGCGGTGACGCACTGACTCGCTTCGTGCGAGGGCCCCTTGCCACCGGCCCAAATATCGGGAGGATGCTCCATCTCAGACACATTCTGGCAAAACCGGGTAATCGACTGTTTCCAATAGGTCGGGTCGGCAGCTTCGTCGAGAAACTGTTCCCGATCATTCGTAAAGGGGGCATCGAACTGCTTGGCCCGCATCTGCCACATCTGCTCCATCGCGTTCTGCCGTTCCTGGCTAAACTCGAGCCCTGTGGCTTTTTCGTTCAACGCGGCAAAGAGGCCCCCGACCACCCGTTCGACATGCGACGCGGGAAACGCGCCGACACAGGCTTGCACAATGAGGTACTTGTGGAAAATAAAGACCTCGGCGCTGATGCGGGCCTCGGTGGCTGAGGGATCGTAGGCCCGGGCCAGTTCTTTCATCGCATCGGCTGAGGCACCCTCAAGACTCTCGCCCAGCAACCCCGCGAGTTGACGTCCGAGTCCCAAGTAATCCACTGGAGTAGCCGCTTGTGTCATGCTGACTCGTTTCTTCCTTTGTGCAACGTCCACGCCGAGCGTAATCGAGGCGAGAGGAATTTGCCAGGAAATATTCAGACAGATCAGGGGGAACGACTATTTGCTATCCCCCACCCCCTTAATCCGTCCTTGAACCCCTACAGCTGGATTGTTACGATACCCCTTCTTCCTTTCCTCGCAACCAATCTATGGCAAGCATACGACAGCTTCCTATTTTTCCCAGCGACCTGATCGTCGAAGGAGCACGGCAAAACAATCTCAAGAACATCTCGTTGCGCATCCCCCACAATCAGGTCACGGCTATCACAGGTGTATCAGGATCGGGGAAATCCTCTCTCGCGTTCGACACGCTGTTCGCCGAAGGCCAATGGCGCTATGTGGAATCGCTCTCTACCTATGCCCGCATGTTTCTCGATAAGGTCAATCGGCCCGATGTCGACCGGCTGATCAACGTCCGCCCCGCCATTGCGATCGAGCAGAAGAACCCCATCCGCACCGCCCGCTCGACGGTCGGGACCACGACCGAGATTGCCGACCTCTTGCGACTCCTGTACGCCAAAGTGGGCCACCCGGTCTGCCCCGATTGCGCCATCGATGCGCGCAGCTTTCATCCCGGCAGCGTCGTCGACGACCTATTGAGACATTGCGCCGACGCACGAGCGATGATCCTCTTTCCTGTCAAAGCACCGGAGCCGAAACAGGACCAGGCCTTTCTCCAATCGCTGTTGCTGCGCGGGTTCACCAGAGTGCTATGCGGCGGGGAAAGCCTCGATCTCCACGAGATCCACACCCTTCCAAAAACCAAGCCAGACCATCTTGACGTGATCCTCGATCGGCTGGTGATCCGGGAAGACAACCGATCCCGCCTCGTCGAAGCGATCGAAACCGCGTTTCGCGAGGGCGAGGGCCTGTGCCGCGTAGAGGTCATCGACCAGGGCCTCCGAACCTACAGCACGGACTTTCGCTGCCAACAATGTGGGCGAACATTCGAACCGATTCGTCCGGTCCTCTTTTCCTTCAACCATCCACTCGGCGCCTGTCCGGAGTGCAAAGGGTTCGGGAATATTCTCCGTTACGATCCCGACCTCGTCATTCCCGACCACAACAAGTCGCTGGCCCAAGGCGCAATCGAACCCTGGAGCAAACCCAGCGGCGATTGGTGGCAAAAACAAATGTTCCTCTCCATGAAGCGGCGCGGGGTCGCCCTCACGATCCCCTATAAGGACCTGCCACAAGCTATCCAGCAGATACTCTGGCAGGGAGAAGGCAAGATGGAGGGTGTGCAACAATTTTTCGAATACTTGGAAGGGAAGCGCTACAAGTTGCATGTGCGCGTGATGCTCAGCCGCTACCGGACGCCGGTCCCCTGCCCAACCTGTAAGGGGTCTCGGCTCCGACCGGACGCGCGCTACGTGAAGATCGCGGGCACAGATATTCATGAGCTTTCTGCGCTCACAATTGAAGAGGCTGCCGCTTGGGTTACATCCCTCACCCTCTCTCCCTATGAAGAACAGGTCGCCAGCGACATTCTCCGACAGTTGACGGCCAAGCTTGGCTTTCTCCTGCGCGTGGGCCTCAGCTATCTGACGCTCTCCCGTCAGACCCGCACGCTCTCGGGAGGAGAGGCCCAGCGCGCAGCCTTGGCCAATCAACTCGGTGCACGATTGGTCGGCACGCTCTACGTCCTTGATGAACCGACCATCGGTCTCCACCCGCGTGACACCGCAACGCTCGCCGGCATCCTGCGAGAGCTGGCAGTCCAGGGCAACACGGTGGTCGTCGTGGAACATGATCGCCAAATGATGCTGGCGTCCGACTACCTCGTCGAGCTGGGCCCCTTGTCCGGCGAAAAAGGCGGCGAGGTGATCTGCGCAGCGCCACAACAGGAATTCATTGCAGACCGGCGGTCAATCACGGCGCGCTACCTGCGTGGCGAAGACGAGATTGCGACCCCCCGATCTCGACGGAAAGGAAATGGAAAATTTCTCGTCATCGCTGGTGCTTGCGAGCACAACCTCAAAGACCTGTTTGTCCGTATTCCGCTCGGCATGTTGGTCTGTATCACCGGCGTCTCGGGGTCCGGCAAGAGCACATTGGTTGAAGACACTCTGTATCGCGCCGTGGCACGCGCCTTTCGTGTCGAATCACTGCCCATGGGAAAATTTCACGCGATTAAGGGGATCGAACATCTGACCGGCATCAAGCTCATCGATCAGGAACCGATCGGCCGAACGCCACGCTCGAATCCGATCACCTACCTGAAAGCGTTCGATGAAGTTCGCGCCATCTTCGCGTCCGAGCGCGAGGCCCTCAGAAGCGGACTCACGCCTGGGCACTTCTCCTTCAATACCACCGGGGGCCGGTGCGACAAATGCGAAGGGAGCGGCGTCGAAAAACTCGAGATGTATTTCTTTGAAGATATCTATGCCACCTGCGAAGCCTGCGACGGAAAGCGATTCAAGCCGGAGGTCCTCTCCATTCGCTATCGAGGTAAAACGATTCATGAGGTGTTGCAGATGACGGCTGAGGAGGCGCTGGGATTTTTTAGCGGCTCGCCCAAGCTTACGGAAAAGCTCCACCTGCTCTCGTCCATCGGGCTCGGCTATCTCCGCCTCGGCCAAGCGGCCACGACCCTCTCAGGCGGCGAGGCCCAGCGGTTAAAGATCGCCGCAGAACTGAAGGGCTCCTCCGCAAAGAACGGGCTCTACATCATGGACGAGCCGACCACCGGGCTACACGTCGAAGATATCAAGAAGCTCCTGGCGATGCTGCAGAAACTGGTGGACAGCGGCAATACCGTGGTGGTGGTGGAACACAACCTGGATGTCATCAAGACAGCAGACTGGATTATCGACCTAGGACCAGAAGGGGGAGCAGCAGGCGGACAAATCGTGGCAGAAGGACGACCGGAACAGGTGGCGAAAGTGGCGGGGTCTCATACAGGACAATTTCTCGCCCCCCTCCTTGCTGGTGAACAGACTGTACGCCAGCGCCTATAGCCCAGGCCGCTTCTCGGCCGTCAGAGATATCTCTATAGGCTGTCCGGCGCGACGCACATCTAACTGGAGGGTCTGCCCTGCCTCAACCTGACAGAGTCGTTTCGCTTCCCGCTCTGAAGACACGCTCGATAAGATCGCGCCATTGCAGGCAACGACCCAATCACCTACCTTGAGGCCCGCTTTCTCGGCAGGCCGGCCGCCACGAAGTTCCCGCACGAGGTAGTAGCGAGCGCCCGCTAATTCTTGCAGTTCCCAGTTGACGCCGATCTGTCCGGAGCCGAGCAACCCGGTTTGCGAACCGAACCGAGCGAGAATGCGATGCGCGATGACGCGAGCCAAGCCCTCAGGATCATCGGCCGTGGCATCAGAACCGTGTCCTTCCCCGTTGAATAACACCAAGCCGCTCTCGACATCGATCATCCGAAAAGCCAGCGACACGCGGCTGATCTGCTCTCCCACGGTTCGCTCCCATTGTTGCACTTCGCCCACCACAATAGCGTGCGCACCGACAAGCTTCCCGACTTTCAGTACTTCGGCATCATCGGCATGCTTCAATTGAATGACCTGTTCCTTGAACACCTCGTCGAGCTTGGCTCGCTCAACCATATTGACGTCCAAGTCCAACATCAATGTCGTCACGATCCCAGCAACACGCGAGCCGGAGCCTTGGGCGGCTACCGCATCGACGAACGGCATCACTGCCATCGTACGATAGCGATCGATCGTGTCCCGGTTAATCGGGCCGACGCCGGTCACGACCGGCTCAGGACGTCCGAGCATCCCGCCGGATCCCAGGGCGGCAGTGCCAGACGAAGCACAGGCACGGCGCCGCTGTAGAATGGCGGAGGGCGTCCCCCAAGCACAGAGTTCGTCGTTCACCAGCACGATGTGGTAGGGATATTCGCGTTGATGTTCAGCTGCAACGTTGGTGAAGGGATAGAAAATGCAGCCGCCGATCCAGATCGAGATCGGGCAGAGAGCCAACTCATAGAGCCACTGTTTGCGGGCCGTGAGGGAATATTCCCAGACCAGCAGACGGCCATCGTCACGCAGCACACGATCCGGATGACCTATCTGGTCGATCACCTCGGCCTTCGTCATCGGCACGGCCAGCCGGTCCAGCTTGGATTCTGACTTCACCACGGTATACAGCACGCCACATCCGGAGCAGGCACCGGCAAGGAGGGCCAGCCCCATCCAACAACCAATCCGTTTGATCATATTGGCGCAGCTCCAAAGAAGCCAACTGCACAAAGGAGGCAGCGTACCACCGGCACAAAAAGTCTGCAATGGAACGGGAGGAGGAAGAGACGCGCGAACAACTTCCGGATAGAATCCCTCTCCGCGGGATGCTCAAAAAGGCCGTCCAGCAAGGCCGCAGCCGGTGAAAGGACCGGAGGCGTCGCTCTTCTCACCCGCCCACCCCAAGCTGCCAAGACAGCTTGTTCTCCGAGTGGGCTACGTTGAGGATGCTTTCGAGGCGAGAACGACGCATGGGAAAAGGCGCGTCTCGGCGCGCCGGGGTCGGGCGGGTGAGAAGAGCGACTTTTTCAGCATTCTGCTAATTCAAGGAGGGGTCGAAAGGCATGTCCGCATAGTGGCGATAGTCGTCACCCAGGGCACTCACGATGTCCGGCCAGATACGTGCGGGATCCTTGTCGAACACTACGCTGGGATCTGCGGGAAGGGTAATCCAGGAACCAGTCTGCATTTCAGATTCCAGCTGCCCAGGGCCCCATCCGGAATATCCGATATAGGCGCGAAAGGCCTCGCGTCCCTCACTGGTTGTCAAAATACGATCGACGAGGTCTGTATCCCCGCCGAGACAGATCCCATCGAAGACATGATGCGAATTCTCGGGAAGTTGATCCAATCGATACAACATCATGACCTGGTTCGTTTGCACCGGCCCTCCGGAAAAGAGGACGTGCCCTTGGCCTTCAAGGATCGGTACTTGAGGTAATGCCTCCGAGACCGACATCGCCGTTGGGCGATTGACGACGACACCCAGCGCGCCTTCGGCCCCGTGCTCGCAGAGCAACACAACGGTCTGGCGAAAGTTCTGATCGCGCAAGGACGGTGCCGCGATGAGGAAGATGCCTTTCCCGAGTGGAGCCTTCATAGTGATGATCCTACCGCGCTGATCTGTGCCACGCAAGCGGCTCGACGAATGGCGAGACTAGCGAGACGGGCTGGACGGGCGAGACAAGGTAGGAGTCAACCTCTCCACGTCGCGCCTGTCCCGCGTGTCTCGCCCTTCACGCGTCGTCACCGATAGAGGGATTCGCGTCGATCGCGGAGCAAATCGTTGTAGGGCGTGAGGGCTTTGTTCCGCGCGTCGGCAGGATCGATCTCGACGATATAGAGTTCTTGCTGGTCCCGCGGCGCGCGATGCAGAATCGCCCCTCGTGGAGCGACGACTTCACTGTTCCCGATAAACGTCAGCTGATCTTTGCCGCCTCGCGCTTCGCTCCCTGTGCGGTTACTTGTAATTGCGAACACTCGATTTTCCAGGCACCGAACCGGCATGGAGTCCGGGCAATTGGGTAACACGAGGTTCGAGGGATGGCAGATGATCTCTGCCCCCTTGAGCGCCAACGTGCGAGCGGCCTCAGGGTAGTACCAATCGAAACAGATCATCACGCCGATCTTGGCCGATCCGATATCCCACACCTGAAATCCCGTGTCGCCGGGCGTAAAGAACAGCGTTTCCTCAAAGAACAGATGTGTCTTGCGATAACACCCGATAAACCCGGATGGACCGACAACCACGGCGGAGTTATAGCAGGCAGCCCCGGCGCGCTCCGGAAGACCGGCGACAATCACCATCCGGCGCCGCTTCGCAAGGTCGATCAGCCGTTGTGTCGTTGGTCCATTCGGCACCGACTCTGACAGCGTGTTCACTTCTTGCTGCGACACGAACTGATATCCGGACGCGAACAACTCGGGCAAGACGATCAGATCCGCGTCAGCCCGGTCGAGTGTTTCCACAACCTTATCAAGATTGTGCGACACCTCGCCGAACAGTGGAGTGAACTGAAAAAATCCGACACGCATGATCGTCATGTCCCCAGAACAAAACGGGCAGGGTCGCCCCTGCCCGTTCAAGAAAAATCTCTGACCGAATGGCTTACTTCACTTCACTCAAATGGGTGACCGCCTCTTCGGCATGTTTGGTTGCCACATCGGCGTGACCGGCCTTGCCATGCTCGACAGCTTCCTTGAGATGCTTGACCCCTTCAGCCAAATGTGGATTCTTCATATCGGCCGCCCCGGCATGCTTGAGTGCTTCCTCAGCATGGTGCACCAGGACATCGGCATGACCGGCCTTGCCATGGGTAACGGCTTCCTTGGCATGTTCCAAGGCTTCAGCTGCATGCTTGTCAGCGGCA
>JANYBU010000431.1 GCA_025360665.1 Nitrospira sp. | reverse complement strand
GAGGATCGTGAACGGGTCAAGGAGCAGCACGAGTATTCCGGCCAGCGAGAGGAAGAAGCCGATGACCAGCAGGGCATGTGTGACGCTGAGTTCACCCGATGCGAGTGGACGGACCCGCGTGCGCGTCACATGTCGATCGAAGGATCGATCCGCTAAATCGTTCAACACGACCCCTGCACTGCGCATCACAAAGGATCCGGTGACGAAGATGGCGAGCAAGTGAAGCGGAGGCATGCCACGAGCGGCCAAGACCAAGGACCAGAGCGTCGGGAGCATGAGCAGCCAGGTCCCAGTCTGGTTCTGGAGGCGAATGAGTCGGCTGATGGCCGACCAGGAGAACCGCGGCGGCGATGGCGATCCCGGCGACGGCGAAGAAGACTCGGTCATGGGCGTGAACTTAGCCGAGGGGTACGGGACTGTCAACGCCACGCCGCGGCGCGTGGAGCGGGAAGCGCGAGACAGGCGCGAAAGGCGCGACTTGAAGTTCGAAGTTCTGGGTTCGAAGTTCCAAAACTTCGAACATCAGACATCGAACCCTCACGTCTCGCCGGGCTCGTACGGCGGGTTGTGCTCGATGGATGCTTTTCTGTATAAGAATGATTGTGCAGGTCATTGATTCAGCGCGTCCTTCCCTCTTGTTTCGTGCAGCCTTAGGGGTTGTCGCGGGATTGTGCGTTGCAACGTTGACGAGCTGTTCACTCTTTTCGAATCGAGACGGCGCGACCATCAAATACGATCTCCCCCTGACCGTCCAGCTTCGATCTGACCCCAGTATCACCGGGGCGCAACTCACCTATCAGGACGCCTGCGGCCAGAGGCAATCCTTGCCGATCGGCGCTCCATTACAGGACAGGCTCAAGCGAAAAACAGGCCGCGTCTTTGACAAGGTCCTAACGGGCGAGACCGGATCCTCGTCGGTGCCGGATGGCTATGTCGATGCGGCGTTGGGCCTGGCCCAAGTCGATCTGGCGATCCCTCGAAAGGCCAACAAGAGCTATCCAGTCACGGTCACCCTGGGATTGGACTTTGCCTACACGGCTGCCGATGGCAGGGTTCTCTACAGCAAGAAAATTCAAAGCATTGGTCGTGGAGAGGTCGATGTCACCGAGGCTTCGTGTGAGGTGAAGGGGCTCGATACGATTGCCCAAGAGGCCATGGGGTATGTGACGGATGGTATGGCCAAGCAACTCGGGACGTCGCATAATATTATTGATGCAGGCCAAGCACGCAAGGCCGGTGGCCCCAAGGCAGCCGCGGCGACCGCTCCGCCGCCGTCTCCGATTTTAATCGGTGAGGCATCCGCATCTGCGAAACCGGCAGTCGCACCGCAATTGGCGATAGCCGTCCCTGTGCCGGTTCCAGCGGACGAGCCTGCCACGGTGATATTCCTGGCGATCGTCCGTAACGAGCATCGCAATCAGGTACTCCATACCGGTGAAACCGTCGCGATCGAAATTGAAGTCAAAAATGAAGGGCCTGGAGCCGCACGGGCTGTCGAGTTGTCGGTGACCACCGCGCCGTCCTTGATCGAGCGGATCCCCAGCCTGGTATCCGTCGGCGATCTGCAGCCTGGCGAGGTGAAACACTTGACGGTGGACGGTAAAGTCGGCACGGTCAAAGACGCCGTGCAGGCGGAGTTAACGCTGACGTTGCGGGCCGGGTCCCCATCGGTCCAGCTGCCGCCCGCAAAAAAGTTTCTGGTGGCGATGACGCCTGAGTCTGCGACGGAGGCTGTGGCGCTACCGGTCGATGTCGATCGGCTGCCGAAGCGGACCAGCCTGCTCAAACAGCCTAAGGCCGTGGGCATTGTCGTCGGCGTGGGGCGGTTTCGGGAGAGCAACATTACCCAAGTCAAGTACGCCGGGCGAGATGCAGAGGTCATGGCGACGTACCTCAAATCGATCGGAGGGATTCCTTCCGAGCGCGTGCGCACCCTCGTGGATACCCATGCCCTCAAGAGCGACCTGGCGGAGGTGCTGGAAGAGTGGCTGCCCAAGCAGGTAGGTCCCACCACCGTGGTCTATGTTTCGGTCACGGGCCGAGGAGTCGTTGAGGCAACCACCGGTGCCGTGTCGATGATGTTGTTCGACAGTACGGCCACGTCCGGCGCGCGCCTCTACTCGCTTCGCCGGTTGCAGGAGTCCTTGGCAAAATTGCCGATTCAGCGGGCCGTCGTGATGCTCGATCTTTCGCTTGAACAGGTACCGGGCAAGGAGGCAGCAGACAAAATTGCCCCGCTGTGGGAGCAGGAGGGCAGCGGGAAAGAGAAGATCATGTGGATGGTCGGCAACCGGGGACTTCAAGAATCCCCTGTGTATGACCCAGGGCGGCACGGGCTGTTTGCCTATCAATTGCTCAAAGGTCTGGGCGGTGCAGCAGACCTCGATAAGAACGGCACTATCCTTGCTGGCGAACTGTGCACCTATACAAAATGGCAGGTGCTCAATGTGGCCCACGAGCAGGAGCCCCTCTGCCTCCCAGGGCCAGGCCAGGGGGCCTCGGTCAGGTTGCAGCCCGTTGCCCGGTTCAAATAATGGCCATTGGTTCCCGCTGGCTGATCAGCCAGCCAGAGCGTCGGGGAGGGAGAGTCTTGTTTCCATTCTGTCGCAGGCGAAAAACCCCTTGAGCCTCAGAAAAAACCCGTGTAAGTTGTGGGCTCTTGTGCGAGAGCCGGCGTAGCTCAGTTGGTAGAGCAGCGGTTTCGTAAACCGCAGGTCGTCCGTTCAATCCGGATCGCCGGCTCCATACAATGCTTGACCCGACCGCGAGCCTGTCTTGCGGTTTATCGTCATTGGGGCGAGCGGATACGCACCTCCAGTCATTGTTTTCGTGCCTGCCGCC
>JANYBU010000430.1 GCA_025360665.1 Nitrospira sp. | reverse complement strand
GCCCTCGTCCATCGCCTGCGGTGCCGACGACCCTTCCTTTTTCTTGGGTGGTCGCCGCTCCGACGACTTACCGCCTTTTCCTGATTCAATCTTCGCCATCTGGCGTCCTCACTCCTACTCGACTGAGTCGTTCGATTTTTTGCTGAACCGAACCCGTTGGCCATCATCGAGTGTACGCACACCCAGCCGGGTTGGTTTTTTCGTCACAGGACACAGAAACATGACATTTGAGATCGCAAAAGGCGCTTCCCGTTCGAGAATGCCACCCTGCTTCATCTTCTGATTCGGCTTGGTGTGGCGCTTAATCATATTCAGCTTATCGACCACAACCTTCCCCACTGCGGGATCAACCGAAAGGACTTTTCCGGACTTGCCGCGATCACGCCCGGCGATCACAACCACCGTATCACCCTTGCGAATTCGACTCTTCTTCAACGCCTGCTTATTCATCCCGCCGTCTCCACCCTCGTTAAAGCACTTCCGGAGCTAGGGAAATAATCTTCATGAACTTCTTCCACCGCAACTCGCGCGCGATCGGCCCAAAGATACGCGTCCCAACGGGATCCCCATCTTTATTGATGAGCACGCAGGCATTCCGATCAAACTTGATGTAGGAACCATCCTCGCGACGCACTTCCTTGGTCGTCCTCACGACCACGGCACGGCTCACGTCGCCCTTCTTGACCGTTGCCGCAGGAATGGCCTCTTTCACAGCCACGACGACAATATCTCCGAGAGAGGCATACCGACGCCTGGTTCCACCGAGCACATGAAAACACATGGCCTGCTTGGCGCCAGAGTTATCGGCCACATCCATGTATGTATAGCTTTGAATCATTGTCCCTGTGTTTCCTCTACTCTTCGCACGACCTCGACCTACTCACCCCGTCCCTTTTCCACGACTTCAACAACACGCATATGCTTATCCTTACTGATAGGCCTCGTCTCGACCATGCGCACACGGTCGCCGATCTTGCAGGCGTTGTCCTCATCGTGGGCCTTGAATTTCGTCACCCGTCGAAGCACCTTCCGATAGAGTGGATGAATAACCGAACGCTCGATCTCGACGACCACGGTCTTGTTCATTTTATTGCTGACCACACGCCCAACCCATTCACGCCGTTTACTTACTGACTCTCCCATCCTCAGGCCCCTTTCGCCGTAGTAGAAATTGCATCGGCCTGCGTGAGCTCGCGCTGAAGCGTCTTTACCCTGGCAATGGACCGCTTCGTCTTTCGCAGCTGCATGGGGTTTTCCAACCGTCCAGTCCCCAGCTGAAAACGAAGATTGAAGAGTTCCTGCGTGAGCTGCTGCGACTTCTCCGCAAGCTCAGGTGCCGTTAGCTGCCGTAATTCCTTCAGATCCATGGATACGCTCCCTACCCTTGCGTCCGGTTCGATCGATGCTAAAACTCGCCGCGAATGACACACTTCGTGGCAATGGGCAACTTATGAGAAGCCAATCGGAACGCCTCTTTTGCGACCTCCGGCGTCACGCCATCCATCTCATAGAGAATGCGGCCAGGCTTAACGACGGCGACCCAGTACTCCGGATTGCCCTTCCCCTTACCCATTCGAGTTTCAGCCGGCTTCTTGGTAATCGGCTTATCGGGGAAAATTCTCGTCCAAATCTGGCCACCGCGCTTCACACACCGAGTGATCGCAATGCGCGCCGCTTCAATCTGTCGGCTAGTGACCCAGCCAGGCTCAAGCGCCTTTAATCCAAACTCTCCAAGGGTAATCTGACTGCCACGATAGGCCTTGCCAGTCATACGCCCCTTCATCATTTTGCGGAACTTAACTTTCTTTGGTGCTAACACGATATCCTCTTCAATTACCCGAGTCTGCGGTCAAATGCTGTTTCTTTCTTGAGGGGCTGCAACGGAAGGACCTCCCCCTTATAGATCCAGGTCTTGATACCGATCTGTCCCATCGTCGTGTGGGCTTCGGCAAACCCGTAGTCGATGTCCGCTCGAAGCGTATGGAGAGGCACACGGCCTTCGCGGTACCACTCTGATCGCGCAATCTCCGCCCCACCAAGACGGCCCCCGACCATAATCTTGATACCCTGAGCTCCGAGACGAAGTGCGGACTGCACACTTCGCTTCATGGCCCGACGGAAGGCCACTCGTTTTTCCAACTGGGTGGCCACATTTTCACACACCAACTGGGCATCCAGTTCCGGCTTCTTGATTTCCTTCACCGTAATGTACACCTGGCCGGAGTAACTCTTCTCCAACTCCGCCTTGAGCTTATCGACCTCGGCCCCCTTACGACCGATGATGATCCCGGGGCGCGCGGTGTGAATAATGACCCGCGTCTGGTCTCCAGATCGTTCGATTTCAACCTTTGCTACACCAGCATGAAAGAGACGCTGCTTGACCATCTTGCGAATCCTAATATCCTGATGGAGCAGCTTCGCATAGTCCTTGCTGGCATACCACCGAGATGACCAAGTGACGTTGTATCCTAGTCGGTACCCGATTGGATGTGTCTTTTGACCCATAACTTGTTGCGCCTCACTCAGACGGGAAATGAATCCGTTCCGTTAGCCGCCTCTACCTACTTCTTTTCCTTCACGCTTGCAGCCGACACGACGACCGTAATATGACTCATACGCTTTTGAATCGCATTCGCACGCCCTTGCGATCGAGCCCGAAAACGCTTCAACGTCGGTCCGCAATCAACAAACGCCTTTGACACCACCATTGATTCACTGTCGCCCATCTCCTTTTGCTCCGCATTGGCCACAGCCGACCGCAAAATCTTTTCGACCACCTTCGATGCATGACGCGGAAAATTTCTGAGCATTGCCAAGGCCATCGGAACTTGCTGCCCACGGATCAAATCGATCACCGGGCGCGCTTTTCTCGGAGAGACACGTACAAACCTTAGAACTGCTTGTGCTTCAGCCATAACCTTCCCATCCAATCGAGTTTGCCGAGACCGCTGCCTGTCACCTACTTGAGGGCGACTGACTTCTCTGTCCTGGCATGCCCGTGCCCCTTAAAGAACCTGGTCGGAGCAAACTCTCCAAGCTTGTGCCCAACCATGTTTTCCGTCACAAAGACAGGAATGAACTTTTTGCCGTTATGAACTGCGAACGTATGTCCGATCATATCTGGAATAACGGTGGACCGTCGCGACCAGGTCTTAATGATCTTTCGATCCTTATTCTGATTCATCCGCTCCACTTTTTGCAGCAGATGGTCGTCAACAAATGCGCCTTTACTTACTGACCTCGGCATCGCGTACTCCTACTTGCGGCGTGAAATAATGAACTTGTCCGTCGCCTTGTTGTTCCGGGTCTTATAGCCCTTGGTCGGAAGACCCCATGGAGAAACTGGATGGGGGTTACCCTGTCCAGACTTTCCTTCGCCGCCACCATGCGGATGGTCGACCGGATTCATCACTACACCGCGCACATTCGGGCGTCGGCCCAACCATCGATTGCGGCCTGCCTTCCCAACATTAATATTCTCGTGATCTGTATTCCCAACCTGCCCGACGGTTGCCATGCAGGTCGAAAGGATTTTACGCATTTCACCTGACCTGAGTCGCACCTGCACATACTCACCATCACGTCCCATTACCTGAGCAGAGCCGCCTGCACTACGAATCAGCTGTCCGCCTTTTCCAGGCTTCAACTCTAAGTTATGGATAGTGGTTCCCAATGGCATGCTGGACAAGGGCAACGCATTCCCAATACGCACCTCTGATCCAAGACCAGCCTGCACCACATCTCCGACCTTGAGCCCAACAGGGGCCAGGATATAGCGCTTCTCGCCGTCCTTATAATGCACCAAGGCAATCCTGGCTGATCGATTGGGGTCGTATTCAAGCGCTGCAATAGTACCTGGGATTCCGGTCTTGTCTCGCCGGAAATCAATCTTTCGGTAGAGCCGTTTATGCCCACCTCCACGGAAACGTACAGTCGTCCGCCCATCGTTGTTCCTGGCGCCGGTACTGCGACGGAATGAAGTGAGCGATTTCTCCGGTCTCTTCTTCGACAGCTCTTCGGTCGTCACCGCAGTCATTCCACGGCGTCCCGGTGTCCTTGGCTTGTATACTTTGATTCCCATGCTACAGTCGTCCTTCCAACACACCGAGATCAGCCTGGTGCAATGTCCCGCTATGCGCTCTCGTAGAGCTCCAACTTTTCGCCTTGCTTGAGCTTGACGAAGGCCTTTTTCCAATCTGATTGCTTACCAGAGAAACGCCCCAAGCGCTTCACCTTCCCGCGAACATTTATCACGTTCACTCGCTCAACC
>JANYBU010000426.1 GCA_025360665.1 Nitrospira sp. | reverse complement strand
CAACAAGATCCGCGTCCTCCAGCGCCGGGCCTACGGCTACCGCGACGAGGACTACCTCAAGCTCAAAATCGTCGCCGCGTTCCTGCCGCCGTTGACTCGGAGTGCGGAAACGGACCCACTGTGATCCGCGAAGACCCGGTATTAATGGTGGCTGTTGGGCTGAGTGCGATCTGGCTCGGCCAGGAGCGCCGTCTGTTCCATGCCCTCTCTGCTGCCGCGATTGGGATTTTGCTGGACGATCCTCAGGCGCTGTTCGATATCTCCTTTCAGCTCTCCTTCTTGTCCGTCATCGCCATTGCCGGGTGGCTTTCCTGGCCGACCGCGGACGAAGTGGATGAGCTGCCGAACAAGCCGTCGTTCCTGAGAACCTGCGCTCAATGGGGGAGAGATGCTGTGGTCATGAGCGGGGTGGTCACCGTGGTGACCCTTCCTCTTGTTGCGTACTATTTCAATCAATTGCCCTGGCTCGGTCTTTTCACCAATGTGGTGGCTGTTCCCGTGATGGGGATCCTGCTGGTCCCGATCGGACTGGTTGCCGGAATCTGGCAGATCGTGGTGGGGGGAGGCATGCTGCCTCTGGCTTCGATGAATCAGTGGTTACTCGAACACTTTGTGGCTGCGATCCGTCTGGTGTCGATGCTACCGGGAGGAGAATGGCATGTTGCGGCCCCTTCGGTTCTCACCACGGTGTTATTCTATGGCTGTCTTGTATTGCTGTGGCAACGAGCGGGCAGCGCAGCGTTCCGCTTGACAGCAGGCGCCGGAGTGCTATTGGTATTGCTGTGGTGGGCCTGGTCCCCGCGGATGTTTCTTGATGGGGATCACTTCCGAGTCACGTTTCTGGACGTCGGGCAAGGTGATAGCGCTGTCGTTGAGTTGCCTGATGGACAGGTGGTGTTGATCGACGGAGGGGCGACGTATGAGCGATTCGACATGGGCCGTGGGGTGGTGGCTCCGTTTCTCTGGAACCGGGGAATTCATGTCATCGATCAGGTCATCGGCACACATCCCCAACTTGATCATGTCGGAGGTCTTGCTTGGGTGGTTCGCCATTTCATCGTGAAGCGCTATTGGGGGTCGGGAGAAACACGGGAAGAACTGTTCTATCGACGATTGCAGCAGTCATTAGTTTTTCGAGGGCTAGAAGAAAGGGTGGCCAGAGAAGGACAGGAGATCGTGTCATCCGGCCCCTGTCGAATGGTAGTCCTCAACCCACCAGCGGGCGAGGAACTTGATGTGCCGCTCCACGATAGCCATGTGGGTGGGCATGGGTTGAATAATCGTTCGGTGGTGACGCGTCTGACTTGTGGAAGCCACACAATCCTCTTCGCTGCGGATGTCGAGCGAGATGGCTTGTCGCGGATGACACGCTCAACGTCTCAGGGTCCAATCGAGGTCCTCAAGGTGCCTCATCACGGGGCAGTCAGTTCGTTGAATTTTGACTGGTTAGCATCGTTGCATCCCCAGTATGCCGTCTTTTCGGTAGGGCGCCACAATCCCTACAGACACCCGGCCGTGACCGTTCTCGATGCATATGAGTCGGAAGGCAGCACGGTGTTGCGAACCGACCGTGACGGTGGGGTGTGGTTTACCGGAGGAGTCTCCGACGCGGCGCTTCAAGTGCACCGAGCGAGAGAGTTGCTGTGGCAGCCGACGAACAGAGCCTCGTGCCTGTGGGCCTGCGAACAGGCAAACTGGGCTCGGATTTGGAAACAATGGCGTGACCCGCATTGACCACCGTTTTGGCCGCATGGTTTTGAACTAGGCCACAGGACCACTGCCGCTGATTCGCAGCTAGTCCGAGCGAATGAGAGGCCTGCACATTTCACGTCTTGGCAAGACGAATTTCGCTCTCCTCTCACTCCCCAGTGAAGATTCCATAGCATAAGACCTCAATTTTGTTCATCTCTCATTACTTGCTAGCAAGGCATAGCATGTGCATCCTTTCGTGCTGGCTTAGCATATGTGTGTCTATTTTTAAGGGAGTTACGGTATGCCAAATCTCGTACGAATCGTGATTCAGTTACCCGTCAACCTCAAAACACAGCTCGATAGCCTGAAACAGCAGGGATACACGACCAGTGGCTTCATCAGGGCCATGTTGGAACGGGAGTTTGCAAAAATGGAGGAGAAGCCTGTGACGCCCTTTCCAGTTGGGAAACGAGTGAATAGCCGGTAGCCGCTTATGATACGTCTGATCATGAGAGAGAGGCTGGGGGGGCTATGACACGGTTAACCGATCTTATTCGAGGACAGTCGAGTCAGGAAGCCGTTAGTTCTGATGCAAAAACCTTCACTCATTCAATCGGGCTGATCAGCCTTCCCATTCCACCTTCCACGCCTTCATCGTCTGTCGCTGAGGCCGATTGGTATCAACGTGCATGCCACGAGCTTCAGGGAATCAAGCGTGCGGTTCAGACCAGGCAGCCTTGGACGCTCGATGAATTAGCCCGGATCGCATCTGGCGTCGTGGCCTCACTTGGAGCCAATGACAAGCTGGTTCAGACGGTACTGCAGCACGATGCCGGAGATTATCTCGTCAAGAATTCCGTGAGTGTCGCAATCGTGAGTGTGAAGATTGCGGGAGCGCTCCGATACGAATCGGCGAAGCTCGAACAGGTTGCGTTAGCAGGATTGCTACACGATCTCGGTATGTTCGCCCTGCCGGACTCTCTGGTGTATAAGACCGAGACGTTATCAGAAGAAGAAACCCAGTACATGAGGGAGCATCCACAGCAAGGAGCCCGCCTGTTCAAAGAAGTGGGAGAAGCCTATCCATGGGTGGGAAGGGTGATCCTTCAAGAGCATGAGCGATGGGATGGCAGTGGATATCCTAACAAGCTGGCTGGTAATCAGATTGATGAGATGGCCCTCATAATCGGGTTGGCAGACGTCTTTGACGCTCAGATGAGTGTGCGGCCCTATCGAAGTGGAGTGTCACCCCATCGGGCGATCCGTGCGCTGCTCGTAAGCGGCAAGATGGCATTTCCGCATCATCTTCTCAAGGCCTTAGTCGACCAGCTCTCGATCTATCCGTTAGGCACGACCGTACGTCTGAACACCGGCGAAACCGGAATCGTGTTTCAGTTGAATCGGCAGTACCCGCTGCGGCCGATCGTGCAAGTCTCGCAACAGGCTCCCTCGGGTCAGGCATCAGTATCGAAGACGGTGGATTTGCGGGCTGACACGTCCCTTCACATTGTGGAAGTGGTGCCATCGGTTGATCTGCGATAGAAGAATAGGAGATGAGGCCGTGCGACAGCTAATTCCTCGACATCTCATCGGTCTTCTGGGTGCTGGTGCGATTCTCGCTGTGGCGTTTCTCGGGTGCCACAATCCGGCCAGTTCGTCTTTGCCACCGTCGGCAATCAGTCCCCCTGGGACGGCGGTCCCACCGCTGCCGAAGGGAGATGTCTATGCCGATGAAACTGTTCCGACTTCCGAAACGCCTATCGAAACGGGTGACACGCTTGAGGTAGTGATTCGTCGCGGTGCCGGTGAGGAGAAGTTCGCCAGTGTCGTGCGGGAGAACGGAAAGGTTTCTATCGGGTTTATGGAGGTGGATGTCGGGGGCGTCACCGCTGCTGTGGCGGAGGCCCGTGTCGAGGAAGCCGCGGTGCCCTATATGCACGAGCCGCGTGTGCAGGTCCTGCTAAAGAAGAAAGTATTGAAGGTTAAGCGCGTTTTCGTGTTTGGGGATGTGAAGAAACCCGGGATGGTTCCCATGCCGAGACACATGACTGTGTTGCAAGCCATTGCCGCCGCCGACATGTACCAGGAGACGGCGTTGATGGAGGAAGTCCGGGTGATTCGAGGCGGTAACCTTGCAAAACCGTACATTCTCATGGCCGATCTCGCGCGCGCCTTTACCTATGGCGATATGACGAGGAACATTTCGCTGGAGGAAAACGATATCGTATTTGTGCCTCGCGAACATCTGGGCGATGCCTCCGAAGCTGGGAAAATGATGATGCCGATCATTTCGGCTGCGATTGCACCGCTCTACCCAGTGTTCATTATTAACGCGCTGTCAGGTGGGAAATTATAGTCGCAATCGAGACGAGAGAAGGACGCTGACCCTATGGCCCAATACGAACTCAACGTCATCGATTACTGGCTGATCGTCAAGAAGCGGAAGTATCTCATTCTGCTGGCGGCGGGGCTCGTGGTGTTGTTCACGTTCCTGTTTTCAGAAATGTTCAAGCCGAGCCCGCTATATGAAGCCTCTGCGCGGGTGAAGTTCGACCGAACGAGCACCGTGGCCCAACAGTTGATCGAGACCATGTCCTTCTCAAATGCCAACGACCTCAACTCCCAGACCGAGTTTATCCGGGGGTTTCCCGTGATGGAGCGCGTGGCGATGGAATTAGCACGTGTACCGGCAAGCGTGACGCCGGAAGAGAAGCGATCGGCCACCTACCTCAACACGGTGTATAACCTCGGTCAGGAAATCAAGACGCAGCGGGAAGGCGATACGAACATCATCCGCATCACGGCCACCTCGGATCAGCCTGAGATGGCAGAGAAGACGGCCAATTCAGTGGCCAATGCGTATCGCCTTGAAAATATCATGACCCGGAACCGTCTCGTCATGGAGTCGCGGCGGTTTGTCGAGGAACAGCTGGCTGGGCTTGAAAAGCAGTTGAACGATGCGGAAGACGCGCTGAGGGCGTTCAGGGAACGGGAAGGCCAGGTCTTTCTGACCGATGAGGCACGGGCCGCGCTGGAGACGTTCACCAAGCTGGAAGAGCAGCATAATGAGGTGATGCGAAAGCGGGCGGAGGGGGAACGGCAGATCGCCGTGCTCAATCGAACCGAAGCGGTGCTTGGGAACCAAACTGGTCGAATCTTCACGGAGGAGCAGAATGCGCTGCTCACGATCCTGAATCAGCGCCTCCTTGATCTCATCCAGGAACGGAACACCCTTCTGATCAACTACACGACGGATCACCCGCAAGTCCGAGAGCAGCAGCAGAAGATCGATAACGTCAGAGCCGAGATGATTCTTGAACTCCGAGCCAAGCTCAAGACCATGCAAGATCGGGAAGCCACGCTTCTGGATCAGCGCGATCGCTATCGGGGACGGTATTTACAGTTCCCGCGAGCAGCGATTCAGATGAGCCGTCTCGAACGGGAGGTGAAAGTCAACGCTGACCTGTTAGCGACGCTCAAGGGCAAGCATCAAGAACTGCAGATCAAGAGCGCCGAACGGATCGAAGAGGTAACGATCGTAGCGCCGGCTATCATACCCAATGCACCAATCAATGCGCCCAATACGGAGCTGAACCTCATGGTGGGCTCTCTCATGGGGGTCTTTCTCGGGATCGTCTTGGCCTTTGCGCGCGAATCGTTCGATACGTCGATTGGTACCATCGAGGGGGTCGAGGAGTTTCTCAAGGTGCCGGTACTCGGCGTCATTCCGCAGTTCGATGGTAAGCAAATGGAGGAAGCCGCCCGCGCGGCGCTTCCAGTCAATGCCTCAGCGTCGACCGTGGAAAATTTCTCGAAACTCATTTGCCTGATCGATCCGAAGTCTCCCCTGTCCGAGAGTCTGCGCTCACTGCGGACGAATATCCAATTCGCCAGCATGGATCGGAAGGTCAAATCTATCCTCTTTACCAGTGCGGGGATTGGAGAAGGCAAGAGCACCTGTGTCACCAATCTGGCGATCACACTTGCCCAGGAAGGACAACGAGTATTACTCGTCGATGCAGACCTTCGGAGGCCGATTGTGCATCAGCGGTTGGGTATCGAGCGGGTCCCAGGCCTGGCAGATGCCCTGGTGGGCAGTACCTCCTGGCGCAGTCACGTGCGGTCTGCCACGGATCTGATGCTCGGGCCGATGGGGGCGGATCGGGTGATGAGCACGCCTGGGTTGGACAACCTGCATATTCTGACCAGCGGGTCGGAGGTGGGCAATCCGAACGAGTTCCTCAACATGAACAAGATTAAGACGCTCGTGAGTGAGATGAATGAAGAATACGACCTTGTACTCTTCGATACTCCTCCCATACTCCCGGTCACAGATGCGGTCGCGTTCAGCTCACGCGTCGACGGGACGATCCTGGTCTACCAAGTCGGGCGGATCGGTCGGAATGCCCTCAAGCGTGCCAAGTTCCTCCTAGATCATGCGCAGGCCAATGTGATGGGCATCGTCTTGACGAACGTGAAGTCTGAGGTCACGCCGGACTACGGTGTCTATCGTTACGAATATCGCTGACGCGGCAGTAGGAGACGACATCCCATGCAAGCGTCGATAGTGAAACCTCAAGATGTCGTTATGGTCTCGGTGTTGGCCGCCGTGCTCGCCCTTGGCCTCACGCTGACGACTCCGATGGTCGGGGTACAAGTCGTCTTCGGTTTTCTCATTGTGCTGGTGGCCTTCACGTCGGTTCCCGCCTCGCTTTTCCTGCTGATTTGCTCCATGTTGCTCTCTCCGGAAATCGCGGTCGGGCGAGTGGACGGGAGAGGCGTTGGTGTGCGAGATCTCTCGTTGCGCGTGGACGATCTCTTGCTCGTGATTATTGGATTCAGTTGGCTGGTCAAGACGATCATTTATCGCGATCTGGCCCTCATTCGCGACACTCCGATAAATCGCCCCATCGTCTATTACATGCTGGTCTGTGTGCTCGCGACGCTGATCGGCGTCATCGCCGGTCGCGTCCGTCCGCTCACGGGATTCTTTTTCATCCTGAAATATTTCGAATACTTCTTTGTGTTCTTCATGGTCGTCAATCATGTGTCGACCAAACGACAGGTCGTCAGTTTGGTGACGGCGTTGCTCGCGGTCTGCTTCGTGATTAGTCTGTATGCGATCGCTCAGATTTCAAGCGGACAACGGGCGAGCGCCCCGTTTGAAGGAGAAAGTGGCGAGCCCAATACCCTCGGCGGGTACCTAGTCTTTATCATGGCGATCGTCATGGGCCTTTTCCTCCACTTGAAGTCAGGACCGATTCGAGTCCTGCTCGTGCTTCTCATGGGGTTCATCAGTTTGGCTCTCATGGCCACGCTCTCTCGCTCGTCCTACCTGGCTGCTGGTGTCTTAATGCTGGCTGTCGCTGCGACGCAATGGCGGAGACCTGGTGTGCTTGCATTCATACTCTTGCTCGCGGTCGTGCTCCCTTTTGCCGCGCCTGCCAATGTGAAGGATCGTGTCAACGAGACGTTTTTCGGACGTCAATACGGGGGCGAAATCACAGTGGGACGCGTGGGCTTGGATCTCTCTACGACAGAGCGGCTGCGTTCCTGGCAGTATGTGCTGAAAGATTGGCTCCACAGTCCTCTGCTCGGACGCGGTGTGACCGGCTATGCCTGGGCGGATGCCCAATACGTCAAGATTCTCGGCGAAACGGGTCTCGCCGGCCTCGTCGCGTTCATCTTCTTGATTTTTTGCTTGTGGCGGCGCGCACGAGAGACCTTTCTGGCCGAACAGGATCCCTTTTATAAGGGATTGACCCATGGATTGCTGCTCGGCATGGTGGCCATGCTCGCGCATGGTATCGGAGCCAACACCTTCATTATCATCCGCATCATGGAGCCATTCTGGCTGTGCGCGGGGCTCGTCATGATCTTGCCACGCCTGACATCGGAGCAGAAGGACAGTGCCCCTCAGCGAGCGCTGGTATGAGGTGGTTCCTCTTCTGTTACTGGTATGAGCCGGATGCACCATCCGATCCCGTAGGGCTCGTCCGTCTCTGGTCCTTGGCAAGACAGCTCGTCGAACGAGGCGACAGCGTGACAGTCCTTCCTCCACGGTATCGCTCCTCGTTGCTCCAGCGAGGATTTTCGACCGCGCCGATTCCGCTCCTTCCTTGGACGGTGTTGCGTCCGATTTCCTACGCGGTTTTCTCCTGTATCGTCGCTCTCGTGCGAGCCTGTCGGTCGAAACCGGACGTCGTGTATTACCGGTGGATGGACAGCCCGCATCCGTTGTTGTTTGCGAGACTGGTCGGAGCGCAGTGCGTCTGCGAAGTGAACGGGGAGCCGGTGCCTGATTGGTCAGAGACCGACTGCACGCTCAAGAGGAGACTCAAGCACTGGTTGGCGTCCTTTGCCCTCAGCCGCTGTGATCGCGTGGTCGTCCTGACCGATGGATTACGTGATCTCGTCGTTCGCCGATATCGGGTTGCCACTGAGCGAGTTGCCGTGCTGCCGAGTGGAACGGATACCGGCTTGTTTGCTCCTCAGGACGCAGCGGCATGTCGGCGTCGAATCGGGTTGGGCCTAGACCGGGACTACATCGGTTTTGTCGGGAGCTTCTACCGCTATCAAGGATTGCAGTGTTTACTGGATGCGATGGCCATCATCAGACGCACCAGACCATCCGTGCATCTTCTCTTGATTGGTGACGGAGAAGCCAGTCAGGAGTTGAAACAGCAGGCGGATCGTTTGGCACTGAATTCGTGCATTACCTGGGCCGGCAGGATACCCTATCAAGAGGTTCCCACATGGATCGGTGCCATGACGCTCTGTGTGGCTCCGTTCCGTGGGGACCGGGGCGAAACGTCTCCGGTTAAGATTTTCGATTACCTTGCCTGCGGAAAGCCCGTGATCGCCAGCGCGATCCCCTCTGTCTCCGCCACGTTTGTTCAAGAGGCCGGAGTGGTCTTGGTTCCGCCGGACGATCCGGTCGCGTTGGCTCAGACAGTGTTGGCACTATTGAACGACCAGGACCGGCAGGCTCGCATGGCAGCTCTTGGGCGGAGCTTTGTTGAGCAAGGGTTTAGCTGGACATATCTTACTAATCGCTTGAGAGAGTGGCTTGTCACGGAGCAGCCGTCAATACACCATGCGCATCCTCGTGTTCTGTGATGAAGACTTGAGCATTGCAGCAGGCGGAGCCCGGCAGGTGCTGGAATTTTCCAAAGCCCTTTCTCTACGCTCCCATACCATCAGAATCGTGGCGCCCCAGCCTGCTCACGGCCATCAGCTCGCGCAGGAGTTTGCCTCGCTGTCGTTCCGTCCGGTCTCTGCCTGGCGGGTAGCGGGTCTTCGGCCCTTCTCGTTTCTGATTGCGTCATGGAATGTCTTGCGGCAGGAGCTGCCGGCGTGGCGGCCGGACGTGCTGCTGTGGTTTGATTCGCCTGGGCAGATGGCTCCGCTGCTTGCCCTGTCTAACCATGCCTGTGCGAGCGTGCTATTTGTAAATGGTTTGCCGGAGGAAGAGGTGCAAGGGATCTGGCGGCTCCCGTTCGTGCGATGGGTGCTACGCGCTGCGTTGAAAACAGCTGCGCGCCGTGTGCAGGCGGTGGTGAGCATTTGCCGCGAGATTGTAACGCAGATGCAAGACGCCTGGAGCATCCCACCGGAGCGTTGCCACGTGATTCGCAACGGAGTCGACGGGGATCGCTTCCATCCTCAATCGCATGAGGCTGCCAGAAAAGTTCTCGAACTTCCTGCCAAAGGCCCCTATATCGGATTTGTCGGCGGATTCTTTCCCTGGCATGGGTTGGAGACGTTGATCGAAGCCGTGCCTTTCGTGCGTGAGAAGGTCCCCTCCGCCACGTTTTTGCTGGTAGGAGAAGGCCAAACAAGACAAGCACTCCAACAGCTGGTTCAGCAACAAGGACTGACGGATATCGTCCGATTTGTTGGTCGGGCCGATTGGGAGCAGGTGCCGACCTGGATTGCGGCCTGCGATGTCTGTGTCGTGTTGCATCGGCAGACTCGATCGTATCCCGGTGATTCCATGAAATTGTGGGAATATCTGTCCTGTGGGCGCCCCGTGGTTACGACAGTTGGGCCGGGGTATGGAGAGACGGTGGAGGCCATCGGCTGCGGGCTTGCAGCGGAGCCAGACGATGCACAGGATTTGGCCCGGCAGTTGCTCCGTCTTCTTGAGGACCCTGATGAGCGAATGAAGATGGGTGAACTAGGACGGATGGCGGTGATCCAGACGCATACGTGGAGAGCACGAGCCCAAGAACTTGAACACGTGTGCAGCGCGGCGATCGCCGCAACGCGGCGGACAGCATGATCACCAGCCGTGAGATGGTAATGGCAGAACCCCAGGTCAAACAGGATAGGGCTGAACCAGCCCCGCCTCGTCTGCGGCACCGGATTCTCCAAGCTGGTGGATGGGCTGGGGCGGGATTTGTGTTGGATAAAGTAATCGCGGCGATCCAGCTGATGTTGGTGGCACGCCTGTTAACTCCGGCCGATTTCGGCGTGATGGCTGCATCCGCTACCATCGTCCTGGCATTCATGACCATCAGTGAACTGGGCCTTGAATCGGCCTTGATTGCCAAGGCTGAGGTTGACCGTGAGGATTTGGCTGTCGCGTGGACCGTCGCGATTGCGCGGGGAGTTGCCATGGCAGCCTGTCTTTGGGCAGCGGCCGATGTGATCGGCCAGGCCATGCAGATGCCCCAACTGGCGTCGCTGTTGCGGGTGCATGCCTGGTTGCTTGTGCTGCAGGGGCTACAGAGTCCGGCGATGGCCATCGTCTTAAAGAACCTAGATCTGCGTCGGCGTGTCTCTGTGGATCTTGTCCGGCGTCTGATCGAAGCCGGCTCGATTATCGCGCTCGCGTTGTGGCTCCGCAACGTATGGGCGCTCTTGCTTGGGCAGCTGGTTGGGATGTGCGTGGGCAGCTTCCTGTCATTCTGGGTGGCACCATTCCGGCCACGACTGTCGCTCTACCGCCCTGCATGCAATTATTTTCTGCGCTATGGAAAACAAATGAATGTCACGACGCTCTGTATCTTCGGCGTCATGAGTGGGGGAGAGCTGGTCATCGGTCGCGTACTCGGCCAAGAGGCGTTGGGTCTCTATCAGATTGCGCTGGCGATTCCTCTCTTGTTGGGCGTGCGGGCCACGGTGTTGATCCATCAGATCAGCATGCCTACCTACGCGTTGCTTCAAGGGGATCGACTTGGTGTGGCCCGTGTATTCGAGCTTCAAATGGGCCTGGTTGGACTTCTCTTCATTCCACTGGCGACCGGCGTTGCGGTGCTCGCTCCGGTCATTGTGCCGTTGGCATTTGGTCCTCAGTGGCTCGCCATCGTCGAGCCACTCAGAATGCTCTGCTTGTATGCCGTCTGCGCCGGATATTTGAGCGTCATGGCAGCCTTGCATTATGGGGCGAATCGGCCGGATCTCCAGATGAAGAGTTGGGGGGGGCAGTTTCTTTTATACGCCGTGGTAATTGTGCCGTTGACCATGGGGTTTGGTCTCACCGGCGCCGCCGCCGCGCTGGTCGCCAGCTATGTGCTGGGAGTCCTGTTGCAAGGTATCGGGACCAGAGCCCTCATCGGAACCGCAGCGGGTGCCACATTCTGGTCTATTGGAATGGCCTCTCTCCTCGCAGGGCTCCTTGCCGGAATTATTCTCCTGATGTCGGGAGCAACCTCACCGCCGCAGCCCTCCTGGGTGCTGGTCTCTGCCTGTCTGGGAGGGATTGGAATCTATAGCGGCTATCTCTGGCTGGTCGAAGTCCCACGGTTGAAAGTTCTCTGGGAGCATCGCTGACAGATGACGACGACGATGAGGCACCGCATCACAGGTTGGTGGAGTCGACGCTACCCCGGCTGGGTGCCTGAGATCGCCTTGCGGTACTTGTCGGTTGTGGAATGGATCCTCGCCGAGCTTCCGAGAGGTTTAATTTTAGAGGTCGGGGTGAACCGCTCTGGCCTGACAACCTATCTTCGTCGGCCAGTGGTTGGAGTGGATTGTGTCATGGGGGCCGCGCGCGCTGCCCTCGTGACTCCCGTCCTCGCGAAGGGGCAGGCGTTGCCCTTTCAGTCCGGAGCGTTTGACTACACGGTCTGTATGGACACGCTGGAACATATCGAGTCTGCTGACCGGAACTGTTTTTTGCGGGAACTCATCAGGGTCACCAAGCGGCGGGTCTTCTTGGGATGTCCAAGGGGATCTCAAGCCGAACGGGCAGATCAGTCCCTGCAGCAGTACCATCAAGCGCAGCGAGGCAGGCCATTTTTGTTTCTGGACGAGCACATTGCCAATGGCCTTCCCAGACTGGAGACCGTTCTCGCTGAGATGGAGGGCATCGCCGAGGATAGTGGGAGACTTATTCGACTCCACTGCGAGCCGAATCTGAATGTATGGGTGCATCGGATGCTGCTTCGCCTGTGGATGCGGACGGGCCGCGTCAATTATGCCTTCCACCGCTTGGCCATAGTGTTGGTGCATATGAGGCGCTGGCTCAATGTCGGTCCCTGCTATCGGCAGATCGTGGTGGCGGAGTTCGAGCCGTGATGTCGTCGAGCTTACATACTATCGCTGATACGTCGGTCGATCTGTCGATCGCGATCGTGAGTTACAACACAAAGGAGATCCTGTTGGATTGTGTGAGTTCCGTGCAGACCTACACGACGACCATCGCCTATGAAGTGATCGTCGTCGACAATGATTCGCGGGACGGGACGGTGGCCGCGCTGAAGGATGCCTATCCTGCCATGAGGATCATTGCGAATCCGGAGAATCGGGGCTTCGCAAAGGCCGTGAATCAGTCCTTGGCCGTGAGCCATGGCCGGCATGTGCTGTTGCTCAACAGCGACACGATTGTCAGGGATCAGGCGCTCGCGACCATGGTCGCGTACCTGGACGATCATCCTGACGTCGGGGCGGTAAGTTGTAAGCAATGGACGGGAGACGGACACCTGAACCAAACCTGTTTTCCTTTTCCCTCCATTCGTGATCACCTGTTCTATTCGGCCCTGTTCCAACGAATAGCCCCTACCATGCAAGCGGCCGCCGCGGCGACGCACGCAGTC
>JANYBU010000419.1 GCA_025360665.1 Nitrospira sp. | reverse complement strand
ACTTGGGCTTTGAACACCGCTGAGTGCGTCCGTCTCGTTCTTTTGGCCATTGTCTGCTCCCTTTCATCGCCCAGTAGGGCCATCAACGGGAGCAGATCCTCCACCTATCGGCGTGTTCAAATTTCCAGGGCCACTTCTCTATATCGTTCAACAACTTCTTTCGACCCAGCAACAAAAACATGATCTCGTGCTTGCGCGCGAGCATGTGGAGGTGCTGCGGCGACTCACCGTCGACATTGAGGATGGCTTTCGCGGATATGTGTTAACCCAGCAGCCCGAGTTCCTTGCTCCGCTGACTGAAGCGGAGGTGAGGGTTGACCCAGCACTGGCCAGTGCCGGGAGGCTGATGGCAGGACTGTCAGGTTCTCCGGACAGTCTCGAGCCGATTGCGCGGCAATTGAAAGATTTTCTGCGATCGAAGCACGAGTTGATCGCCGACATTCAGCGGGGGGACACCGCCAAAGCGCTGGCCTATATCCGGTTGGGGGAAGGGCTTCGGCGGTCCGACCGCCTCCGCCAGGATCTCCAGGCCATCGAAGACCGTTTGCAGCACCAACGGCAGTCGTTGAATGCCACGGCGGAAGCGCTGTCGCATCAGACGTTTGTCGGGCTCTGGGTAGCGCTCGCAGGTGTGGTGTTTCTGGGATGGATCAGCTCGCGCATGCTGGCCCGCTCCCTAACCAATCCGATCACGCAGCTGCAATCAGCCACAGCACTGCTAGGAGACCATGTCGATCCGTCCGAGATCGGGAAGCTATTGGCCCCGGCCCGTGCTTCCAAGGACGAACTCGGTCAGCTGGCCGAGGCCTATCTGACTATGGCTCGGCGCATTGGGACCCACATCCAGGAACTCGAAGTCCTCAATACGATCGGACAGGACATCAATACGATCGGCCCAGATGGGCTCGAGGGGGTCTTGCGCCGAATTTCTGACCGGGCGGTGGAACTAGTCCGCGCAGATGTCTGTCTCGTGCTTATCCGGAACGAGCGGATGGGGTGTTGGGTCGTCGAAGCCGCTTCGGGAGAGTGGAACGATCGCCTAAACAAATCTGTCATGTTGTGGGACGAGCTCCCCATCTGTGTTGAAGCCTATGAGACGCGGGAGGTAGCCATCGGGGAACGGTTTCGCTCTGACGAACGGCCGCAAGTATTGCGGCGAAACTTGATTGGGGACAGCATGCTGGCCGTTCCGCTATTGGCCCAAGGAGAGCCCTTCGGTGTCCTGGCCATCGTGTGCGAACAGCCACGATCTGCTGAGGAGTGGAATCAACGGCTCGCGAAGGGATTGGCTCAACAGGCTGCGCTGGCCATCTCGAATGTGAGGCTGTATGAAGCCGCTCAGCAGCGACAACGGGGGTTGGTTGCACGCCTTCGACAGCTCGAGCATCTTGCGGAAACCTTGGTGCATGATCTCAAGGGGCCGGGGGCTCGCATGGAAGAACTCGCACGGTTACTGGTCCAACAGTACGGTGGGCAATTCGATGACCGGACGAAGCGGTGGTTAGCTCTTATCGAAGAGAACAGCAGGGATCTTCTGCAGCGTGTGGAAGGGATCTTGACCGTGGCTCGTGTGGGCACTGCTCAGGGTGCCATCACGGCTGTCGATCCGACTGCGATAATTGGGGAGGTGTTGAAAGCCCGAGCCGGTGAGATCGAATGGCTTCGTGCCGTGGTGCACGTTGAACCAGGGTTACCGCTCGTCGCCTGTCATGGCGCCTACCTCCGGCAGATCTTTGATAACCTCGTCTCGAACGCACTCAAATTCACTCGACATGGAGAGTTACCCGTGGTGAGGATCAGCGGCCATGTACAGGGTCCTATGGTGGTTTTCTCTGTGGAGGATCACGGGATCGGGATCCCTTCGACCCAACGCACTCGAGTGTTCCAGCCCTTTGTCCGTCTATTGATGTCTGAGGCAGCGGGCAGCGGGATCGGCCTGACCATCATCCAGCGCATCGTGGAACTGTACAGCGGCAAGGTGTGGATCGATGGAGCCGAGGGGCCTGGCTGCACCGTACAATTCACGGTCCCGAGTTTTCAGGAGCAAGTGGGAGTCTCGGATGCCAGGATACAGGCGGCGAGGGGTCCCGATGTGGTTGATGTATTCCGGCGAGGGGTCCTATGAAGAAGGGAGAGATGATGACACGTGGCGGGGTTTCCGGCATGCGATCGACTAGAGCCAAATCCAACGTGCCGTTCACGATCCTGATCGTCGAGGACAACGCTACGGATGTGGAGTTGATGCTGCACTCCCTTGAAGCGGCGGACCTAAAACCGCTTGGGGGAGATTTAGAGTTGGAGGTTCGTGCCACGGCGGAAGGGGCCTTGCAACTGCTCGGGGAACGGGCCGTCGATCTTGTGCTGACCGACATGGTGTTGCCGGGTATGGATGGGCTGGATCTCGTCAGCCGCATTCAAAGGATCGATCCAAACCTGCCGGTGCTGGTAGTGACACGGATGAACGCGGTCCATCTGGCCGTGGACGCGATGCGGCGGGGCGCCTTCGACTATGTGCTGAAACCCGTCAATGCAGAGGATTTAGGGATGCGACTCCATCGGGCGATTCGAATCTCTGAAATCCTGCGTCGACATTCGGTTTACGAACAACAGGACCGGCAGGAGTTCGCAGCCAATAGTTTCGTGGGGAGTGGCGTCGCATTCGAGCAAATTATGCACAGTATTCGTGAGGCGGCCCAGGTCCGCTCGACGGTCTTAATCACCGGCGAAACCGGAACGGGAAAGGGGATGATTGCACGGGCGATCCATCAGCAGAGTCCTGAGTGCGATCGGCCGTTTCAAGTGATCGATTGTACGACCGTTCCCGAGGGGATGATGGAATCCGAGCTGTTTGGGCATGTACGGGGCGCCTTTACCGGCGCGATCGTCGATAAGCCGGGGCTCATTGAGTTGGCGAACGGCGGCAGCGTTTTCTTCGATGAAATCGGGGAGCTTCCCCTTCTCCTCCAAGCGAAACTCCTGCGCGTTCTGGAGGAAAGCGAGGTCCGTCCCGTGGGCGGAACCAGAGTTCGCCGGATAAATATGCGCTTTATCGCTGCGACCAACCGGAATCTCGAAGCGCGAGTGCGTGAGGGGACCTTCCGGAAGGATTTGTACTATCGGCTCGCAGTCGTGTCGATTCGGGTGCCCCCGCTCCGCGAGCGTCGCGAGGACATTCCCGTTATCGCACGCCATTTACTCGGCCGGCTGGTTCAATCCATGGGCAAGGCGCAGGCCCATTTTGACGAAGCGGCTGTGGGGGTTCTTGTATCCTATTCCTGGCCCGGGAATGGGCGGGAACTCCGCAATGTCGTGGAACGGATGGTCATGCTCGCGACCGGCGACATCATTCGGGCGGGAGATGTCCGAAGCATGCTTCCGCAGAGTGAGGCCGAGAGTTTCGCCTCAGTCGACCCGAGTCTGACCGGCCTTCCATACATGGAGGCGAAGGAGAGAGCGCTCGAAGAGTTTACGAAGTCTTACTTGCGTGTCAAACTGGCGCAGCATGGTGGTGTCATCACGAAGGCCGCTGAAGAGAGCGGCATTCCACGGCAACATTTCTCGCTGCTCATGAAACGATTCCTGGGAAGTGAGGGTGTGGAGAATCAGTAGCATCTGTCTTCCATTCATAACAATCCTATCGTTCACTGACCGCAGCCTTTGGTCATTCACGCGATTACGTTTCCTCTTAGTAGCATAACCATCACATGAAGTAATTCGGGATTCATTCTGCACGGTTGTCGGGCATATTTTCGTCGGGGAATATACAGATATGCGGACGTAACAATTTGAAAGATTGACCAAAACATTCTACTTATCTGACGGCGCATATCAGCATATTCGATTGGTGAAGCGCATCCGCCTTTTCTTATCCAACACTTTTCCACAGTTCTATTTTATCCGTTCTATTTCAATGTCTTAACATGCACGATCTTGTTGGCTCGAAGTATTCTTATTCTGGCAACTCTCTTGCAATATCCTTCATCCAAATCGGCGTGTAAAGAAAGTAGGCTAGATCTCTGTTGTGCATACATAAGTGACGTCGCGAGGACTTGACTCACGTCCTCAACTGTTAGGAGGCGTTACCCATGTTTGTGTCACGCAGGCAGTTCTTAAAAGTCTCGGCGGGGACGGTCGCCGCCGTGGCGGTGGCGGACAAAGTCCTGGCGTTGACCGCGCTCCAGCCGGTCATCGAAGTCGGAAACCCGTTGGGGGAGTATCCGGATCGGTCCTGGGAGCGTGTTTATCACGACCAGTATCGGTACGATTCATCCTTTACCTGGGTCTGCTCCCCGAACGACACGCACGCCTGCCGCATCCGGGCCTTCGTCCGTAACGGCGTCGTGATGCGGGTCGAGCAGAACTACGACCACCAGACCTATGAAGACCTCTACGGCAACCGCGGAACCTTCGCCCACAACCCGCGGATGTGCTTGAAGGGGTACACCTTCCACCGCCGCGTCTACGGCCCCTATCGGTTGAAGGGTCCCTTAATGCGGAAAGGCTGGAAGGAATGGATGGACGCGGGTTCGCCGGAGCTGACGCCAGAAACGAAGCGCAAGTATAAGTTCGACAGCCGCTTTCTGGACGACATGCTGCGGGTGTCGTGGGATACGGCCTTCACCTATGCCGCCAAGGCCATGATCATCATTGCCACGCGGTACAGCGGGGAAGCCGGGGCGCGGCGTCTCCGGGAGCAGGGGTATGCGCCGGAAATGATCGAGATGATGAAGGGCGCGGGCACCCGCACCTTTAAGCACCGCGCGGGCATGCCGGTCCTCGGCATCATCGGCAAGATGGGCAACACCCGGATGAACGGGGGCGTCAA
>JANYBU010000365.1 GCA_025360665.1 Nitrospira sp. | reverse complement strand
ATTCGAGCTTGGACCGGCAAACACCGGATGAGGCCTATGCCGTGATGCTGCCGACGGGTAAACTGGCAGCGTAAGTAGCAGCAGAGACTTCACTTAAAAACCTCGGGCTGCTGTGCAGACGAATGGGGCCACTTCTCTATGCCACACGTTGATGATCATGGGCGACCATCAGCATACGCCGTTTCCCTCATGCCCTCCATACACAACAATCGATCATAACTCACTTTGAGCTGCCTGAAGTCCCGCATCTGTGCTTGGTTACCTCTTAAGCTGAAAGCTGATCGCTGAAGGCTGACAGCTATATTAGATTTCCTGCCTGTGCGAAGTGCGCTTGCAGCTCCCCGTACGTCTTCGTCACCGGAAACTGCGGGAACTCCTTGGGAAGGTGATCCGGCGGACAGAAGAAGAACCCCGCGTGGGCTTCTCCTAACATGGCGGTGTCGTTGTAGGCATCGCCGGCGGCCAGGACGTGAAAGTTGAGCGATTTGAACGCGGCCACCGAATGCTTTTTCTGATTCGGTATCCGCATGTGAAAATTGACAATGCGGCCAGCTTGATTGATCTCCAGCTGGTTACAAAAGAGCGTCGGGAATCCTAGCTGGCGCATCAGCGGTTGGGCGAACTGATAGAACGTATCAGACAAGATGATCACCTGGCATCGTTCGCGGAGCCAGGCGACAAAGTCGTTAGCCCCTTCCAGCGGGCCCATCTTGTCGATGACGCGTTGGATATCGTAAATGGTGAGCTTGTGCTGATCCAGAATGGCCAGCCGCCGTTTCATCAAGGCATCGTAATCCGGCATCTCGCGGGTAGTGATCTTCAATTCGTCGATGCCGGTCTTACGCGCAACGTTGATCCAGATCTCCGGCACCAACACTCCTTCGAGGTCCAAGCAGGCGATTACAGGTTTTTGCACTCAGGTTTCTCCTTTGACGTTATGTGTCATGCCAATGTGACAAGTGATGGGTGATGAGTGGAAAACGATTGGGTAAAGCGTAATGGCTCATCACTGATCACGTATCACACATCATCTCTTCTCAAACTCCTGGCTCAGAAACCGCCACATGCTATCGAGGACCTGGTCCAAGAGGGACGAGCCAGGCCAGGTCCGTCGGGATTCCTCTTCATGTCGCTCGGCCCACTCTAAGGCCATTGGGAGCGGGACGAGTCGGGGAGGAGAGTTGGTCAATGTTCCCCAAACCAGTCCCAGGATGGAGCCAATTCGCATTGAGACCGGCAGGGATACGACCGGATTCTGGACCAGATCATGACACAGCTCCGCCGGTGAGGTGACGAGGAGTTCTCGGCAGGCGGCTGGTCGTGCCTCGTAAATCGAACACATCTCATTCTCTAAATAGGGACAAGGGATTCTCAAGGCATAGTAGGACCGGTTGATCGGGTCGAGTTCTTCATCCGGCACCGGCCTGGAGGCCTCTGCCACGTCGTTCAGCCGATCCCACAGACCCTCGCGCTTCACGCGATCCTTCGTGTCGCTGAGGCGGTTCAGCAGCTGGGTTCGTCGATCCGTCGGCAGCTGCTCCACATACTCTCGCAGCGCGAACGCTTCCGGCGCGGAGAGCGGAACCAGCATGCGGCAACAGGCAGCGCAGCCCATCCGGCAGGAGATGGTCTGGCCTGCTGCGATGGCGTGCTGGACTTCCAACTGTGCGGCTTCTTCCCCCAGGCGGCGCGAGACCGGGACAATCGCGGTGATGGGGATGAATCCCGTCGGCACGTCGATGGCCGTAGTCAGCCGTCCGGCGGGGGTGTTCAGCGCCACCTCAAATCGTTCGACCATACAAACCCTTCGCCGACCTCGTGCCTTTTGCTTGCCGGCATCATAGAGAACCGTTCAACGGCTGGTCAACCGCACTAGCAGGATAGCCGCGCAAGGGTTCGAGGTTTTCGGAACTTCGAACCTGGAACTTCGAACTTCGGATCGTGCCTTTCTCGCCCGTTCCGCCCGCGCGCCGGTTCTTGCTCCCTCTCCGGCACATCCGCATAATACGGGCAAAGGAGAATGGCATGGCGTTGTCCGGTCATGTGGTGGGCTTGCTCAAAGAGTATATGGGGGATCTGGTCGAGCAGGCGAAGCAAGAGATGGCCGCCCATGCCTCCTTTGGTTTTTCCGCTACGCCCTATCGGTCGGATCAGGCCCTGTCAGATTTGTTGGCCATTCTGGACGATCGTATCGAATCCGAAGGGGTGCAAGTCGGATTGCCGGACGGGTTTCTCCACCAGATGTGGGGGCTCTGTAACGACGCCCGCGCCCAGGTGGCGGAACGCGTGTGGTTGGATATGAACAGCAGCGACCAGCCGTCATCGAAGGCCAGGGTTCGAGAGTTGACCTATCGCGCGTTGCTGGCCGTTATCGAGACTTCAGGCTAGAGTTTCCCTGCCAGCCAATAGATCACTATGCCGGCCACCTCAGTGACCGCTTCCGTGGTGTGTCGTAACGCGGCATCGTTCGGCAAGACATCAAACGCATCGATGTCGTTCCAGCTCTCTCGCGGCAGGTTCTGTGAGACATAATCGCAGGGGGCGGGTGTGACGCGGAAGCCCTGTTTGGTGAACACCGGAACGGCGCGTGGCAGATGGCTGGCTGAACTCACGAGGAGAATCGAGGCGGGCCCGAGCAACCGTTTGGTCCCCGTCGCATTCTCATAGGTATTTCGGGCTTCTGTATCGATCATCGTGGCGGACTCGGGAACGCCAAGGCGGATTGCCCATTGTTTCATTTCGATCGCTTCTTTGGGGCCCGTGGTGAAGACTCCGGCATTCCCCCCTGTCAGCACCAACGTGGGGGCATAGCCCCGTTGGTAGAGGTCCACGCCGCAGGTGGTTCGATTCCTGGAATAGGAAGATGGCTCGGTGATTGGTCGAAGCGAACCTTTACCGTCGATGCCTCCCCCCAATACGACGATCGCATCGAAGCGATCGGACGGTGTCAGCTGTGGGGGGTGGTACCAGGACTCGAGCGAACCGATCAACGGGGTGGCGACCAACGGACTGGATAGCGTCACGAGGAGAAGGAGGGAAGATATGAGGAGCTGGCGCACCCTTCGCAGGCGTTTCGGCGAGAACGGGAAGAGGGCCAAGACCGTCGCCAAGCTGAGGAGCAGCACCACCCACGTCAGCGGATAGAGGCCGTACTTGACGAACTTATAGAGACCGAAGAAGAATGGAGTCAGTTCCATCGGCAGACCTCAATCGAATACGAGGCATCGCCGACAGCATACATGGAGTGAGCCGAATGACCAAGCAGGAAGAGGTGATGCGATGAAACAAGGGCGCCGCTATTGGCTGATGAAATCGGAACCACGCGTTTTTTCGATCGAGGATCTTGCGCAGTCTCCCAAGCAGACGACCTGTTGGGATGGGGTGCGGAACTATCAAGCGCGCAACTTCATGCG
>JANYBU010000339.1 GCA_025360665.1 Nitrospira sp. | reverse complement strand
TGTTGATCCAGATCGATCGTGAGGCGCGCGCTATGGATTGCAAGTGTCGGATGTGAACGCCGTGGTCCAGGCCGCCGTTGGAGGCCAGGCTGTCACGCAGGTGTATGAGGGCGAACGGTTGTTCGACCTTGTCGTCCGGTTTCTCCCGGAGTTTCGACAGGATGTCGATGCGATCGGGAATATCCTGGTTAGTGCGCCGGATGGGGCGCGGATTCCACTCAAGCAGGTGGCCTCGATTACGACGCAAACCGGTGCCTTCATTATCTATCGCGAAAACAATGAGCGCTATATTCCGATTAAGTTCAGTGTCCGGGATCGTGACCTTCAAAGTACCGAGGAAGAAGCCCAAGCGCTCCTGTCCAAGGAGGTGACTCTTCCCGAACGGTATCGGATGGAATGGGCCGGTCAATACGATCAGCTCAAAGAAGAGCAAAAACGATTGGCGAAGGTGGTGCCGATCAGTTTGGTGATCATTTTATTTCTCTTGTACACTACCTTTGATTCGATCAAGAACGCCCTTCTTGTCTTGAGCACGGTCCCTTTCCCCTTGGTGGGGGGTGGTGTACTCTCGCTTGTGGCTACACATACGAATTTCAGTATCTCCGCCGCGGTCGGCGTTATTTCAACGCTGGGGGTCGCCATCCTTGGCGGGGTATTGTTGATCTCACGGATTGAAGATTTCCGACGCACGGGACTGACCCTTCGTGAAGCGGTTCAGAAGGGGGCCGATGTGCAGATGCGTCCGATTCTCATGGCGACATTGGGCGCGGCTATCGGGCTATTGCCGGCCGCACTCGCGACAGGCATTGGATCGCAGGCGCAGAAACCGCTCGCGCTAGTCGTGGTGGGAGGAATGCTGACGGCAGCGGTATTGATTCTGGTAGTGTTGCCGGTATTGTATGAAATTGTCCATCGCCGTAGTGCAACTAATGGAGGGGAGAAAGGGGATGACCGTGCAGCCACGACGCTTTTGCCGGTGGATGATCGTCCTGATGGCGCTGCTATTGGGAATGGCTCAGACCCTGTGGGCTGAACCCATAGAGAAAAGATGGGTCATCCCCGTCCAGGTGCCCTACGAGGCGCCTCCGAAGGGACAGGATCTGTCGGCTGAGTCCGTCCCACAGAATACGAAACCGTTGTCGGACGAAGAGGTCCAGCGGGCGGAAGCCCTGCTGCCATTGCTGGAAGGTGCACAAGAGTTTTGGGCGATGGGGGAATTTGTGCATCTCGGCGAGCCATCCGTGCCGGTCCTGGCCAAAGGTTTGACCATGCCGGGACCGCGCATTCGCTACAACGTCATTGAAATAATTTCGATGTTGAAGGCGGCTTCGGCGGTTCCGGCTCTCGTCGCAGCGGCCAAGGAGCCGAACGAGATCCCACGGGTGCGCGAACATGCATTGCGGGTGGCCGTTCGATTGGATGCGGCCAAAGCCGTGGACGCGATTGAGGTGATGGCCAAGGACCAGAATTCGTCGATTCGGAAGGCCGCCGCGTTCGAGGCCCGGTATGTCAGAGAGAAGGCGGTGATACCGGTTCTGATCGGGATGATTCCCGATGAGGAACGTTTTGTCGCACTCTCAGCGGTGCAGTCGCTCTGGATTCTGACCCGACATGAATCGGAGTTCCACGATTGGGAGACGTCGACCAAACAAGACCGCCAAGACTGGACGACCGAGTGGTTGGAATGGTGGAACGGAGAGAAGGATAGCTTCGAAATACCGGATCCGAAGCGGCCCGCGCGATCTCGTTAGTTTGGTTTGTTTGGTTTGTCTAGTTTGTTTGGTTGAACGAAACTAACCAGATGAACCAGACAGACCAGATCAACCAGTTTGCCGCGCCTTGCAGGGGCGAAAAACCCTGTGTTATATTTTGTGAGTTCACCCTCGCGTCGCATTACTCGATAGAAGGATGATAGGTAGGGTCTATGTCTCTGCTCCCGATTGCAAAGCTCGGAAATCCTGTCTTGCGACAGATTGCGGCCCCGGTTGATCCTCGCGACATTCGCACGTACGACCTGCAGCAATTCATCGACGACCTGCTTGAGACGATGCTGGATGAACCAGGGATTGGCTTGGCGGCGCCGCAGGCGTGGCGCTCGATTCAGGTGGTCGTGATGGGCTGTGAAGGGGATGATGGATTTCCCGAAACCGTTCTCATCAATCCCAAGATTATCTTCTACGGGCCGCAGCTAGTCGAAAGCTGGGAGGGCTGTTTAAGCGTTGATGGGCTGCGAGGAAAGGTCACGAGGCCGTCAGTCGTGAGAGTGAAGGCGCTGGATCGTCGTGGCAAATCGATGGATTTCGAAGCGACCGGTCTCTATGCGGTCTGTGTCCAACACGAGATGGATCATCTCATCGGTAAGGTGTTTTTGGATCGGATGACCGATATGTCGACACTCACGCAACTCCACGAATTTGGTAAGTACTGGAAACACGATCCCATCCCCGCGATTTAACTCGCCGTGAAGATCCTGCGCTTGTGAGAACCCTGCTTCGAGTGCTCCAGTATCTCAGCCCACACCGTTCAATGGTGGTCGGCACCTTCCTGTTTGCCGGCTTGGCGACCGCATTCGAATTGATCCCTCCGTGGCTGATCAAAGTGATCATCGACGACGTGATTCAGGCCGGTCAGACCCAGCTCCTGGTATGGGTATTTCTCGGGCTCTGTGCCGCCTATGTGCTGCGGAACCTGTGTGGGTCGATCCGGATTCGTCTGAACAATGGGCTGGAGCAGCAAGTCGTCCATGACCTGCACGTCCAGGTGTTCTCCGCACTCCAGCGACTCTCGATCAGTTTCTATGAGAATCGTCCAACGGGCGAAATCATGTCGCGCGTGCTGAACGATACCGAGCACATGCAGCGCATCTTCGTCGACGGGCTCGAAGAAATCATTACGGCGGGGCTGACGCTGATCGGGATCATGATCATGCTGTTCATGCTCAATTGGAAACTGGCTCTGTTGGCGCTCGTGCCGATTCCCCTCTTGGTGGTGGGAGCGGCGCTATTCACCAAACGCGTCCATGGACACTATCGGGCGATTCGAAAAGGGGCCGCCGAACTGAACGCCATCTTGCAAGACATGCTGGCAGGCATCCGAGAGACGATGGGTTTCAATCGCCAACCCTACGAGCAGGAACGCTTCGACCGGAAGAGCGATCGTTGTCGGCAAGATACCTTGAAGGCCATGTACCTCTGGTCCTATTACTCCCCAGGCATGATGCTGATCGGGAGTCTTGGCGGGGCCATGGTGCTCTGGTTCGGCACCGACGAAGTCTTGCAGCATCGTCTTTCCGTGGGCGAACTCGTGATGTTCATCTCGTATCTTGCGCTCTTCTATGTGCCGATCAATCAGATTCACTCCGTCAATCACATGCTGCAGCATGCCTTGGCCGCAAGTGAACGGGTGTTCGAAGTGCTCGATCTGGTTCCGGAGGTCAAGGATCGTCCGGACGCTCACGTGCCAGTTACTCGATTACGAGGAGAGGTCGCCTTTCATCACGTCGGGTTTCATTATCGAGCCGATGCGCCGATCTTGACCGACGTCATGATATCCGTCTGCGCAGGAGAGCGCGTTGCGCTTGTCGGCCCGAGTGGGGCAGGAAAGAGCACGACACTCAAATTGCTGATGCGGTTTTACGATGTGACGCAGGGAGCTGTCACCATCGATGGGTACGATATCCGCGATCTGCCCTTGGACTTTCTTCGAAGTCAAATCGGGCTGGTCCAGCAAGAGCCCTTCTTGTTCAATGGCACGGTGAGAGAGAATATTCTGTACGGTGACCTCTTGGCCGGGCAGGACGAGGTTGAGGCGGCGGCGAAGGTGGCACGCGCGCATGACTTCATCATGGCCCTTCCTGAAGGGTACGATACCTGGATCGGGGAGCGCGGCGTGAAGCTTTCCGTCGGGCAGCGGCAGCGTGTATCGATCGCCCGTGTGATCCTGAAGGACCCTCCGATCGTCATGTTCGATGAGGCCACGTCCAATATCGACACGGAGACCGAGGTCAAAATTCGTGAGGCACTGGACGACCTCACGAAAGGGCGGACGACGATCATCATTGCCCATCGCCTCTCTACCATCCATGGCGTCGATCGAATCATTGTCGTGGACCACGGCCGTGTCGTCGAAGACGGGACGCACGAGACGTTGATCGGGCATGGAGGGGTGTATGCACGGCTTTACGACGCCCAGTTCCAAGTCTAACGGCAGGATGCTGAAAAAGCCCGCCAGTTTCGTTCTCACCTCGAAAGCATCCTCAACGTAGCCCAGAGGCTACGCTTCCGGTGCTTCCATCGGCTGCGGCCTTGCTGGCGGCCTTTTTGAGCATCCTGCAAGGTTGTGTCCTGGTGCCCATAAACATGCAGGCCATTGAATCTCAGACGTGTCGAGGTTGTTTTCACACGCCTGCCAGCAATCGAGTGCCTGACCGTTGCGGATAGATCTCGTCCATCAGTATACTGAGACTCACTGGAAGGAGAGAGTAGGCCGATGGTGCTGATTTATGAAAGCGATCCGCTGGATAATGATGACGCGCGCGGGCGATTTTATCATGTCTGCCGCGGGCGAATCGATCGGACGGAAATCCAACTTCCGGTTGGCGAGAAAATCTACGAATGTGCCGTTTGCGGGATCGATCTCGAAGCTGAAGACTTTTGGCTGGCGAGGCAGAAAGGGTCGGTGTAGGACGAAATGGCTAAGAGCGCAGGACGAAAAACCGTATCGGTATCGCGGGGGCTGATCATGCTTTGTGATACCTGCTACGACCAGGTCATGGTCGACAAATTAACCGACCACAAGAACTTTGTGGCGGATCACGATAACCTCTTCGATACCATCTGCGTCGGTTGCACCGACATCAACAGGCCCCTTATCGACGATATGGCGGGTAGTGGCGAATGAGGATGTTGAAAAATCCCGCCAGCTTCGTTCTCACTTCGCTCAGATCCTCAACGTACCCCAGAGGGTACGCCTCCGGTCCTCGCTCGCTGCAGCCTCGCTGAACGGGCTTTTTGAACATCCTCAATATGTTGGCAGCGTGGCACTTGACGGAGCCCATGCGGCGTATGACAATGCGCTAGCTTCGACGAGGTTTCCGCTCTTCGATGTCAGATGTGGCGTGAATAACTGGAGAATGGGCTGGAAGGACAAGCAGGCGTGCAGAGACTGGCGGATCGGCTTTCTAGCGGGTCAGGAATGGAGTGTTAGAAGCGGCCCCGGAAATTTGAACACGCCGATAAGTGGAGAATCTGCTCCCGTTGATGGCCCTACAGGGCGATGAAAGGGAGCAGAGAATGACAAAGAGAACGAGACGGACGCACTCAGCGGTGTTCAAAGCCCAAGTG
>JANYBU010000269.1 GCA_025360665.1 Nitrospira sp. | reverse complement strand
GGTCTCAAGCTGGTGATCGCGGCGGTTGGGATTGAGCAGATAGTCCGCGATCATGGTATCCAGGTAGGGACCTGCGAGGGTGACGCCGATGCGATGAAAGGCTAACAGGGTCGCTTTCAGGTCATGCACGACCTTGGTTCTCGTAGAGTCGTGCAGCACCATAATGATGGGCCGCATATAGGCATGGACGTCGAGCGGAATATAGGCCGTTTTATCTCCGGTAGACAATGCGATCCCCTGCACATCCGCCTGCACACCAGGCCCAGGTGAGATCAAACATTGCAGACCGAGGGCGCTGCCTTTCGATAGGCTTTCGACAAAACGTTGCGCGGAGGGTTCGTCATGAAGAACCTCCGTCTCCACCACATCCATCTCAGCTGGTGTGAACGATGGCTGAAAGGATTTGAGGAGCGTGGTGAATCCCAGCTCGCGCAACAAATCGGTGAGCTCGTCCTGATGTGGCGGTTTAATGTGATAGGTCGCAGGTTCGAAGGCCACAGGACTATCCAGTTGGATGGTCGCCAGCCGCCGGCTGAGGCGGGCGTTCTCGGCCTGGTCGACCAACAAGGCTTTGATCCGAGGCGGCGTGACCTCCTCGACACGGCGTAGGAGTTCTTCGATCGTGCCGAACTGGGCGATCAGCTTCATCGCCGTTTTCTCGCCGATGCCCTTCACGCCGGGAATATTGTCCGCCGCATCGCCCATGAGCCCCATGATCTCCACGACGCGCGCCGGCTCCACACCGAAGCGTTCTACGCATTCCGCTTCGCCCAACCACTTGTCTTTCACCGGATCGTAGATGCGCACGTGGGGCGTCAGGAGCTGGAACATGTCCTTGTCGCCGGTGACGATGACGACGTCGAAGCCAGCCTGTTCGGCCTGGTGCGCGAGCGTGCCGATCAAATCGTCCGCCTCGTGCCCTGCCTGCCGGACGGCGGGAATGTTGAGGGCATCCACCACGCGATGGATGTAAGGGATCTGGGCGCTCATGCCGTCCGGCATCGGCGGCCGCTGCGCCTTGTAGGCTGTGAACTCCGCGTGGCGCAACGTCGGACCCTTTTCGTCAAACGCCACGACGAGGCCATCCGGCTTCTTCTCGCGAATAATCTTCAGCAACATCGTCGTGAAGCCGAGGATGGCGTTGGTCTGGAGGCCTTTGGAATTATTCATCGCCGGCAGGGCGAAGAACGCACGATAGATATAGGCGCTCCCATCGATCAGGTAGAGCGTCTTACGGCTAGACTCGGTGCTCGGCATGATATTAGGGATCGGTGCTAGGGACCTGGGGCCAGCGTCAGCGGTGGTTTATCAAACTTGCGGCGCATGGCATTAATAACGCCCATCAAGGTCGGCTGGCCTACCATTTTGGCCTCCAGCTCGCGCTTCCTGGGAAAATCCATGAGCGAAATCCCAATCAGCATCGTCAGCAGGCCTTGCCCCGGCAAAAAAAGCATGGCAAAGCCGGCCAGGAGGAGCACGACGCCAACGACGTTCTTGACGACCAATCCCAACAGTCGCAGCATTGGATGATGGTCTTTCATCCAATGGCGGGGAGTACGCGTGTCGAAATAGTCGGGCGGTAAGCGGACCAGAATCAGCGGGATGGCAATCAGGGAGCCGATAAAACCGATGACCGAGGCCACGGTGAGACCGATGAGCACATCGACCGGAATCCATTGCTGAATTGTTGCGAGTACGCCATCCATAGACCGCGTATCCTAACATGCGACCTGGGGGCACTCAAGCCAACGACCGAGCGGCAGCGACGGTTTACGGCACGTTTCCCAACGAGCTATAATCGCTCCACTATGTCGCGTTGTTCGCCCCTCATGCGTCCTATCAGTACCTTGCTAAGGATCGCGATCCTTGGCGTGGGACTCCTTACGAGCCCCATTACGGTCGGCGCATCCGATGATCTTCATATCGAGATTACGAAGAAAGGCCTGGGCAAGGAGGTCGTCATCACGCAGGGGGCACGCGAGTGGTTCATGCTGATCGAGGTGACGCCGGAGAATTCCGTGGTCCTGCGGCAGGAAAAAGAGCACGACAGGTATCTCGTGGACGAGAGTGAAACGCATGACCGTCCCATGACCACGGGCGAAGTCGATACGACCATTACTGATTATGTGAACAGCGTCAAGGCACGCGCCACGGAGAAGTAGCCACCAACCATGCCACCTCAACCAAAATTCGTCATCTTCGCCCATCACGCCACCTACGATACGCTGCACCAGGTCGCGACCCTGGGCCTCACGGCCGCTGCGATGGGAAAGGACGTGATCGTGATCTTATTGTTCTGGACGATCAAGAAGCTAGCCGAGGGAAAGATTGACGTGATTGACTTTCCTCCGGAATACGCCTCGTCGGCGGACGAAGTCGCTCGTCTATTGAAAGAGAAGAAAGTCCCGAAGATTTCCGAGATGTTTCAGGACGCGAAACACGTCGGGAAGTTTCGTCTGATCGCCTGCAGTGCCGGCCTGGAATACATGGGCGTGGATAGTGCCGCTGTCGAAAAGAACGTCGATGAAGTCATGGGGCTACCTGCCATTATTGCGCTTACCTCTGACGCGGAAACGAAGCTGTTCATCTGAATGCCGTGAGGCGTAAAACGTAAGGCGTCAGGCGATGGTGAATTTCACGCGCTCACGCCTCACCCCTCACGCCTAACGCGATCTTTTAACCCCTACCCGATCGCAGTATTTGGTGAGTTTGCACTTGCTGCAGAAAGGCGAGACTGGTTGGCAGAGGTTCTGCCCGTAGGGGACAAGCAGATCGTTGAAGGTAATCCAATGCGGCGTTGGCAATTTCCGGCGTAGCGCTTGTTCAGTTTCCTCGGGCGTCTTTGTCTTTACGTAGCCCCAGCGATTGCTGATCCGATGCACGTGGATATCCACACAGATGCCGGGCTTGCCATAGCCGACCGTCACCACCAAATTCGCCGTTTTCCGGCCGACCCCTGACAGTGTGACCAGTTCCTCGATTGAGTCGGGAACCGTTCCTCCATAGACCTCCAAAAGACGACGGCAAATGGCATGAATGGATTTGGCTTTTGTCCGGTAGAACCCGACGGGATAGATGGCGCGTTCGATCTTCTGGAGCGGGAGGGTCAGCATCGTGGCCGGCTGATGCGCCAGCGCGAACAGCTTGGCGCTGGCTTCACGTGTCGTCTTGTCTTTGGTCCGGAGGCTGAGGAGGCACGATATGAGGATGCGAAAGGGATCTCGGTTCGACTTGCGCGCCACGACGCCAAGGACTGGCTCCTCCCACTGCCGAATCTCGCGCTTCACGATTCGAAGCGCAGCAGTGATCTGATCCTGGCGCATGGACAAGGAAGGGATATGGAGGCCTTGGGAGAAATACGATCAACCGAACGGGCGAGCCCGTGGAAGGACGCTTACTCTGGCTTACGCTTCGCCAACCATTTTTGACGCCGCCGTTGCGCCTCGCGTTCCTTGGCTTTCTTCCTGACACTCGGTTTCTCGTAAAACCGCCGACGCTTCAGTTCTCGGAAGAGTCCTTCCCCCGCGAGCTTTTTCTTGGCAACTTTGAGGGCTTTCTCGACGTTATTATTGAAGACTTTGATTTCCATTCTTCCCGTCTGTCTACTTTCCCAGGCGATGCCTGTAGAGGTTTTTTTCTCGTGCCAGCCTGACCCTGACCAAGGGGCGCAGTGTAACATAGCCCCCTGAGTTCCTCAAGACGGATTGTCATTTGCTGAATCCGATCGAGGATTGATGACTTAAGCCTTTGATTACGTTGAATCTTTATGTTCTCTGCGACCGTATGACCTCCCGCATCGGCCGCGGCGATCGCCAGCACCAGCCCAACGGATAGATCAGACCGAACACGTGGCTTCACCTCTGCCGAGCAGGCATGAAGAAGGGCTCCGGCCTCCGTCGCCTGTTCGGCGATTTCAAGCGGAATCTCCGTCGCCAGATGGAGCGCAGACGACAAGACGGCGGGACGAGTCCGGTCTGTCTTCGCCAGCCTCGTGGCCTGGAGAAATCGCTGATACGCATCGCCATCCGCTTGCATCAGCTCGCGAAGCCTCCTGCTAATTTCACTCAGCCGATGTTCTACTCCTCGTTGCCGGCTGAGACGCGCCCCCATGATCCCCAGCGAAGCCGCGAGGGCGCCCACCAAAGCCGCGACCGTGCCGCCGGCTGGAATCGGAGTTGCCTTGGCCACAGCGTCCAAAAAGTCCGCTACCGATTGTGCATCCAGATCAACCGACTCCTGTTCGCGAGACGGGGCATGTCGTGCCAGCTCACCGAACAGCCGAGTCTCCAATCTCGTCTCCAACACCTGCGTTGAGTCGAACTGTTCGAGCGCCAGGCTATGCGCGGCGGCCTGAACCAGCGCTGCCTGGGGCATCAGCCCGACCACTTCGCTCCCCGCTACCGCCACGCCTTGCTCGGCTGCGCGGGCTCGGACCGCTTCAAACGCGACATGGATGGGTGTGATGATGAAATCGGTTAGATTCATAGCGACCTGAACCAGCTGACGACTGGCCAACGCCACTCCGATTGCTTTGAGATGGGGCAGCCCGCCGTTCGATTGGCGAATGTCCTTCGCGATGGATCGGGCCAGGGCCAGATCCGTCGAGCGGAGGTTCACATTGAAGGCGATCAAGGGAGATCGCGCGCCGATCACCATGGCACCGGCCGTCTTATGGAGATGGGGGGGGCCAAAATCTGGTGTCCAGTCTGGATCGGAGACCATGCGGAAGGCGAGGCCTTGAAGCCCTCCTCGACGAACCGATTCGAGCGGGGCATGATCGCGGTGCCGGGCCGCTTGTTCGTAGAGGAATACCGGGATCTCCAGCTCTGTTCCTACTCGTTGCCCCAATCGCTTCGCCAAATGGACGCAATCCTGCATCGTCGCGCCGCGCACCGGCACGAAGGGCACGACATCCGTGGCCCCCACCCGCGGATGGACGCCCTTGTGCTTCCGAAGATCGATGAGATCGGTTGCTACGCGAACGGCGCGAAAAGCCGCTTCAGCAACGGCGTCCAGTACGCCGGCAAAGCTCAGGACGGAACGATGGTGATCCCGATCCATCGTCTGGTCCAACAGCCAGACCCCTGGCACGGACTCCACGGCATTCACCAGCGCACGCACCGTCGTCTGGTTTCGTCCCTCACTGAAGTTCGGTACACATTCGACGATTCGATCCACGTCCTGCCTCATCAAGAATCAAAATAACGAAGCCGGAGGTCTGATCATCATCCCTCCGGCTTCCCACTCTCCACTGAGTCCCTGTCTGCGCGGTTACTTCGTCTTTTTCACAAACGCTTTATAGATCGTTCCCGACTTCGTCTGTACTTCTTCGAGCCCGACCATCTGATGGCCGGTCGTGTCGCACCAGGCCGGCATGTCCTTCTTGATGCCTTCATCGTCTGAGACGACTTCAAGGACCTGGCCCAACGTCAGTTCCTTGAGCTTCTTCAAAGTCATGATAATCGGCATCGGGCAAAAGTACCCGAGCGTATCGAGCTTTACATCGGCTTGAATCATATTCTTTACTCCACAAAAGAAGCGCGCGAAACGCGAGAAAAACGCGACTTGCGGGACGTGTCTCTGATTGTCTCGCCTTTCACGCCCTTCGTGCTTATCTCGCTCATTCAAATGAACAAATTCACGCTGCCCTGTTTGGCTTCCGCGAGATAGGTGGTCACCCCCGCGAACTGATCGATGCCCTCAATGAGCGTATCTTTCGTGATCCCCATCAATCCCATGGTCGTCGTGCAGGCAATAAAGTGAACACCGAGGTCCAGCGCCGTCTCCATGAGTTCCGGCACACCAGGCATCCGGTTTTGCTTCATGACCTGTTGCATCATCTTCGTACCCAGCCCCCAGAAATGGAACCGCGAGAGGGGAAGGCAGTCTGCGCCCCCTTTATTCAGCAGGCCGAACATCTGACGAAGCCAGTCCTTGGCAGAGCTGGTCGCACCTTTCCGGCGAATGGCATTAAGACCCCAGAAGGTGAAAAAAACGGTGACCTGCATCCCCATGGCGGCGGCCCCCGTGGCGATGATGAACGCCGCCATCGCTCGGTCCATGTCGCCGCTTAGCAGTACGATCGTCACCTTGTCAGGCTTGGAGACCTGCAAGTCTGCCAGCGCCACCGCTGGATCCATCTGCGCGATTGTCATGACGCTCTCTTTCCTGTCAGGTCCGCATGAATTTGGCAATTTCAACGGGGTTTTGACTATAGTCTCCGCTTCTTTTTCTTGTCAAGGCAACAACCTTGACCTCACTCAGCACGCCGGATATAGTCCCACGTGAACCGATGTACCCTCCCATCCCATTCTTTTCATGAACAGCGACCTCATCACCGAGATCAAGCCATCCAGGAGCGCGCCACTGTTCGGCTTTTGGTATCCCGCTTGCCTCAGCAGTGAACTCGCTCCCGGCAGCCTGAAAGGGACCGTCCTGTTGGGCCTCCCGGTTCTCGTTTGCAAAACATCTCAGGGTGCAGTCGCGGCCATGCGCGACATTTGTCCCCATCGCGGGATGCCGCTGTCCTTCGGCAAAATGGAAGGCGACTGCGTCGAATGTGCCTACCATGGTTGGCAGTTCAATCAGGCAGGCCGTTGTCAGGGGATTCCTGCGCTAGTCGAAAGCTCCCCCATTCAGCCCGATAAAATTGGCGTCTCCACCTATGCCTGCCGTGAACGGGACGGCTATGTGTGGGTGTTTATCCCCGACCCTCAACGACCGAATCAGATCGTCCCGGACGTGCCGCCGCTGCCGCTCCTCTCGTCTCCCTATCGAATGATTCACATCTCGACGCTGTTAGATTGCACCATCGACGACGGCATCGTCGGCTTGATGGACCCGGCCCACGGCCCCTTCGTGCACCAAAGCTCCTGGTGGCGCACTCAGGCGAGCATGCACGAAAAGGCCAAGACCTTTGAACCGATTCCCAACGGTTTCCGTATGGTGCCGCACGCTCCCTCAAAGAACAGCGGGCCCTACAAGCTCCTGAACCTGATTTACGGCGGGCCACTCACGACGACCATCGACTTTGTGCTGCCCAACCAGCGGTTTGAATTCGTCCAGTCCGGATCGCTTTTCGTGTCTAGCCGGGCAACAGTCACACCGATCACGGAACAGCAATGCCGCATCGACTTTGCCGCAGCCTGGAACTGCCTCAGCTGGGTTCCATTTTCCAAGACCATCTTTCGCTACTTCGCCAACATTTTCATGACGCAGGATCGAGAAGCGATGGAACGCCAAGCGGTGGGATTACGCTACAAGCCCTCTTTAATGCTCATCGACGACGCCGATACGCCCGC
>JANYBU010000209.1 GCA_025360665.1 Nitrospira sp. | reverse complement strand
CGTCGATTGAATGGTTAGCCCGCAATATTCATGAAGGTTCGTCGCGAAAGCGTGCAGACGTGAAGCGAGACGGGCACTCGGAGTCGTGAAGCCCTGAGGCATACTCGTGCAGTATGTCGAAGGGCTGAACGGCGAGACTGCCCGTCACAGCCGCGTATCCGCGCTTGCAGCAGAAGTTTCATGAATAATGCGGGTTCGGATAAGCGGCAATCCGTGAGGCCGCTATGGTAGGATCACCCATCTGTTCCGCATGGAGGACTACCGATGAGTGACCGCCGACCTACTGAACCACAGGACTCAGAACCCAACGGGAAGACGGAGGACGCCCCGAATCCGTCGATGCGCTTGGGATCCGACCCGCTTGAACTCATTGAGCAATGTCTCGCCTCATTCCCAGACAGTGATCCTCGGCAGAAGATCCTCTACAAGTTGCGCCATGCCTTGATCCTTGGACAAGCGGCACAGCAGCAGCGAGAAGTCGAATTCAAGAAAGTCGCCGACGTCATCGCGAAGCTCACGGCGCCGGCCAATCGGGTCGGCACCCTGCTCGAGGTGCCGGGTGAGGGCCTCGCACGGATTCTGGTGGGCGGCGCTGAGTATTATGCCAATGTCGATCCACGGGTGCAGGCCGCCGAGTTAAAGATCGGGGCCCAGATCCTGATCAACGAAGCCTACGCGGTGATTAAGATATTGGGCTATGACCGGAATGGGCCAGTGTTGAAAGTAGCGGAAGCGTTAGCAGACGGGCGGCTTCGTTTCGAGCAGGAGATGGGGCGGCAGGTCTTGATTCTACAACGATCGAGCGATCTTATCGGCGTGGACCTGAAGGCAGGCGATGAGGTGCGTATCGATCCTAGCCTCCACGTGGCGATCGAGAAATTGGAAGACCGGAAAGCCAAGTCCCACTTGCTCGACGAGGTTCCCACTGTCACGTGGGAGCAGATCGGTGGGCAAACGGAGGCGATCGCGGCCATTCAGAAGGCGATTGAGTATCCCTTGCTCCATGCGGACACGTTTCAGCGCTTCAAGTTCACTCAACCGAAGGGCTTCCTGCTCTACGGCCCTCCCGGCTGCGGAAAGACCTTGATCGGACAAGCGGCAGCCGCAAGTCTCTCAAAGCTGGTGGGGGAGTCAGACCAGGGCGCGCCCGGTGCAAAGGGGGACAAGCTGCCGGTGACTCGCGGGGCTTTCCTCCACATCAAGGGGCCCGAGATTCTGAATATGTGGTTGGGGGAGTCGGAGCGGATGGTCCGGGATCTCTTCGCCCAGGCCCGCGCTCGTCGGAGCGAGGGGGCGTTGCCCTTTATATTCATTGACGAAGCGGAATCGATTCTCGGCACGAGACGGGCGTCTCGTTCATTCAATATTTCCAGCACCTTGGTGCCGATGTTCTGTTCCGAGATGGACGGGATCGAGTCATTGCACGATGTGGTGATCATTCTGGCTTCGAACCGGCCGGATCTGATCGACCCGGCCGTGCTGCGGCCAGGGCGTATCGATCGCAAGATTAAAGTGAGCCGTCCGAATCGTGACTCGGCGGCAGCGATTCTGAACGTGTATCTGACAGACGACCTGCCTCTGGACCGGCAATGGGTCGATCAGCACGGTGGAGATCGGAAGAAGGCCTGTGCCGACCTCATTGAGCATGCGCTCTCCGCAATCTTCTCGCGCATCGATGAGAATCGGCTCCTGTCGATCAGGCTCAGAAGCGGACAGAATAAGGTCCTCTATCGAGGCGATCTGATCAGCGGCGCGATCGTGGCTTCAATCGTTCAGCGGGCGAAGGAACAGGCGATCGATCGCATGATTGCGGCCGGCGGGGCCGACCAAGGCGGCATGACCTTGGACGATCTGGTGAACTCCGTTCACGCAGAATTCCGAGAGGGTGAGATGTTGCCGCCCGATGATGCGGCGGAAGAATGGCTCAAGCTCCTCGATCACCATCCGGAACAGGTAGTGGGGGTCTCGTCGTTTCGGAGGGGGCGGCAGTCCGAAGAGAGACTGATCAACCAAATTATCTGAAGACGTAAGGGGTGAGGGGTAAGGCGTGAGGGGTAGGAAAAAATGAAAAGGCGCTATTCAGGCAGGTCCTTTCCTTTTACGCCTCACGTTTCACGCCTAACGGCATGATACGGCTATACGGCATCGAAACAGAGTATGGGATTACGAGGGAAGACCAGGACGCGGTCGATCCGGTCGTGGAGTCGATGGAACTGGTGCGGGCCCATCTGACGGCCTCCTTCGAGCGGCGTTGGGACTATGGCGGTGAAGATCCGCACGAGGATGCGCGGGGGTTTCGGGTCTCCGGCCTGCAGCAAGATAAAGAAGAAGACGAGTTCGCCAAGGTCGATGCTCATCGGCCGTTTTCGTTTCATGAGATGAAGAGCGATCTGGTCCTCTCGAACGGCGCACGCTTCTATAACGATCATACGCACCCTGAATATTCCACGCCTGAATGTCGAAGGTTATTGGATGTCCTCGCCCATGACCGTGCCGGGGAGCGCATTGCTCAGCGGGCGGCGGAGCGGCGCAACCATGTGCTCGGCGGGCCCCATGTGCAGCTATATAAGAACAACACGGACTTTCACGGACACAGTTACGGCTGTCACGATAACTATCTCGTGTCACGGTCGATTCCCTTCCTTTCGCTGACTGCGGGGTTGCTGCCGTTCCTTGTCAGCCGGCAGGTCATTGCTGGAGCCGGCAAAGTCGGTGTGGAGGGTCAAGAGAGTGGATTCGTGCCGGGCCACTATCAGCTGTCGCAACGAGCCGACTTTATGGAGACGGATCTGAGCGTCGACACGATGCACAACCGGCCGATTCTGAATACGAGGGACGAACCGCACGCGGTTCGGGAAAAGTATCGACGGCTCCATCTCATCATCGGCGATGCCAATATGTGTGAGTACAGTACGGCGTTGAAAGTCGGGACGACTCAGTTGGCGTTGGAGTTGATCGCGTGCGACGCTGCCCCTGCTCTTGAATTGGAACATCCCGTCACTGCGGTGAAGCAGCTGTCTCGCGATCAGAATTTGAAGGCAACGGTTCGTCAGAAGAACGGCAGCACCATCACAGGCCTCGACATTCAAGAGCAGTACTATCTCGCAGCCGAGAAGCATTTAGCCGGTGCTGACGCAGAGACCGATTGGATTCTTCACGAATGGGCCGCTACGCTACGGTTGCTCATCGGCGATCGTCGGCAACTAGTCGGGCGGCTTGATTGGGTCACTAAGCTTTGGCTGTTAGAAACCTTTATGCAGGAAGAGCGGATTGGATGGGATGATCCCTGGCTGGCGAGTTTGGATTTGGAGTACCATAATGTGAATCCTGATCGCGGGCTTTTCCTGGGGCTCGAGGCCGAGGGGAAGGCCTGGCGGATGACATCGGAACAGGATGTCGAATCGGCATTGGTGGTTGGCCCGGCCGATACGAGAGCGGGGATTCGCGGCCTCTGTATCAGACGGTTTCCGGATCAGATCAAATCGATGCAGTGGGAACGTATTCAGTTCAGCGGTGGGCTGCTTCCGAGAACATTAGAGATGGGTGACCTCTTCGAGCCACAGGCGGTGCAAGTCTGCGCGCAGATATTTGAGCGCGCGGCATCCCCAATGGATGCGCTGAACTCATGGAACAGAGAAAAGGAGTCCCGATCATGAACTACATCTCAACGCCGGAACGCCGTGAAGGGCCCGGCAATCCGATGCCGAAGGCCCCGAGTCCGTCTGATGAGGGCGGTGGGCCGAAACGGCCAGAGACCGGGTCGCCCGATAAAGATAATTTGCTCAAGCGCATGCGCAAGGTCGATCCGAAACAGGCTGAGCGGTATCGGCAACGGACAGGGGAGTAAAGACGTTAGGGGTAAGGGGTTAGGCGTGAGGGGGTAGGTTCTGATGTCTGATCGCCTGACGTTTCACGTTTCACGCTTCACGAGGGGTTTTCAAGATGGGGATGCAAGGGGATTTTCTTCAGCTCTTGAAGGAGCAGGGTTACACACTCGGCGCACCGACAGCGGTGGGGGCTGGCCATGCACTCACGAATGCCACCACGATTCTGGCCTTCAAGTATCGCGATGGCGTGCTGGTGGCCGGCGATCGTCGCGCGACCGCCGGCAATATGGTGATGTACGATCGTACGGACAAGGTGTTGGAGATCGATCGGCACAGTGTGATGGCAATTGCCGGCGTCCCGGCGACCGCCTATGAAATGGTACGCATCCTGGAACATTCCTTCAAATATTACCGGAGAACGCAGCTGCAAGAGTTGAGTTTCGATGGCAAACTTCGCGCGGTCTCCAAGCTCTTGAAGGACAATGTGCCTGCGGCATTGGCCGGGACGGGCGCGGTGGTCCCGGTGTTTGCCGGCTACGATATGGAGCAGGGCTCGGCCAAGATTTATTTCTACGATATCCTCGGGGCGGAGTTCGAAGGTGTTGAGTATGCCGTGTCTGGGTCCGGTTCCCCCACGATCCGAGGGATCTTGCACTATCTGAATACGTGGGGCGAGCAGCCCCTTAGTGCGCTGCCTGAAGAACAGGCTATGGTGCAGGCCTTACGATTGCTCACGAGTGCGGCGGAGTTCGATTCTGCGACCGGCGGTGTCAATCGGGAGGCGAGTCTCTACCCCGTGATCAAGTTGGTTACCGGGGCTGGTGTGCAGACGGTGCCGGATGCGACATTGAAACCTCTCTACGAATCACAGGTGGTGCGCTATGTATGAAGAGCCCTACCGCTGGGTGGAAGCCGTCGGCAATCGACGACAGTATCTCGACGAACAGTTCAAGCAGGGGAGCCCGGTTGTCGCGCTGACCTATGATGGAGGCATTCTCTTGACGACGGTGAGCAAGGGGACACCGAAACTCTATGAGATCTACGACCGGCTTGCGTTGGGCGGGATGGGGCATCCCACGGATTTGGAAAAGCTTCGCTTTAGTTTGCTCGAAATGGCGCATGTCGAAGGCTTCAACCGCTCGCCGTCCGATGTGACGGGATCGAGACTGGTGAAGTACGGCATTGCTCCGGTGATTAAGCAGGCCTTCGAGGAAGTGTATAAGGCGCCGTTTATCGTGCGCATTCTGGTGGCTGAGTTGGGGCAGAAGTCGGAGAAGGACGCGCTCCTGACGATCAATTACGATGGCACGTTTGAGGAAGTGACGGGTCGTGCGGTCCTGGCTGCCACCCCGGCTGTTCAGACGAAGATGATGTCCTATCTCAAGGAGCAGACGCCTGCCATGCTGTCATTGGAGCAGGCGCTGGATCTGGCGTTGCGAACCTGGGCGATCGGCTCGTTAGCGCATCAACAGGAAGAGACAGACCAACAGGCTGAGGCCAAGCCACCGACAAGTGGGGCAGCCTCGCCGGCAGTCGCA
>JANYBU010000195.1 GCA_025360665.1 Nitrospira sp. | reverse complement strand
ATAGCGTCACGCATTCACCCAGGGCGTGATAGACCGATCCACCTCGGGTCCTTCGAGGCCGTGAGTGAGCTTGGGTCGTCACGTCCTGCCTCAATCCAAGCCCGGACAGTCGCCTGGGCCGTTGCAAGCCCGTATCGCGCAAGGCTGGGCCAATAAATAAGGAGGCACCATGACACCAAGTGGGACGTTTGTGGGAATCGATGTTTCGAAGGCGCAGTTCGATGTGGCGGTGCGCCCGACTGGCGAACACTGGACCAGTGCACAGACGGAAGCAGGGATCACGATGTTGGTCGCCCGCCTCGTGTCGCTACGGCCCACGCTGGTGGTCTTAGAGGCGACCGGGGGCTTCGAGATCTCCCTTACGGGGGCGTGTGCGACGGCGGGACTGCCGATCGTCGTCATCAATCCTCGGCAAGTCCGCGACTTCGCCAAAGCCACGGGGCATCTTGCGAAAACCGATACGCTGGATGCCCAGGTCTTAGCCCAGTTTGCCGAGGCGGTCCGCCCGACCCCACGGCCGCTGCCCGATGCGCAGACGCAAGAGCTGGCCGCACGGCTCACGCGTCGGCGCCAACTCGTGGAGATGCTCGTGGCGGAGAAAACTCGCCGGGGCCAGGCGGCGAGCTACATCCAAAAGCAGATCCAGGTCCATCTCACCTGGCTGGAACGTCGCCTGAGAGCTCTTGACGAAGAACTGGCCACGGCCATCCGGTCAAGTCCCCTGTGGCGGGAGAAGGACGAACTGTTGCAAAGCATACCCGGAGTCGGGCCGGTGTTGGCCACAACCTTGCTCGCCAGTCTGCCGGAGCTCGGCATCCTGAGCCGTCAACAGATCGCCGCCCTGGTGGGGGTCGCCCCGCTCAACCGAGACAGCGGCACACTCAGAGGTAAACGCACCATCGGGGGCGGACGGGCTCATGTGCGGGCGACCGTATATATGGCGGCCCTAGTGGCATCCCGTTGCAATCCGATGATCCGGGCGTTCTATCACCGGCTCTGTGCCGCGGGGAAAGTCAAAAAGGTTGCCTTGACCGCCTGTATGCGGAAGCTCCTAACAATTCTCAATGCCATTCTCCGTACACGCAGGCCGTGGCAAGACAGGTGGGCACCGGAGGCTTGACATTCAAGACAGTCGCTCACTCCAACTCATTCCAGCCTATTCCAGCCAAAGTTCGGGTTTCGCACAAACCTTGGCTGGAGTAGGCCTGAGTGAGTTGGAATAGGGTGGGGTAGGATAGTGGAAACGGTTTCCTAAACCGGTGGTCGGCTGTCCACAAAATCTGCGAGAATGACCTGCCCCCTATAAACCAGGTCGGGCAGCTGTCTGCTTCGCTCCTTGCTACCACGCTGCTACCAGAATACCCCAACCCAGGTTCATCCAGTACGATCTCGATCACTCAGATTCTTTGTGTTTCTCATCAGATACATGCTCCCGGGTCTGCTGGGTTTGGTCAATCGGACATCTCTTAATCAGCGGGCCGTGAATTCGAGATAGTGTTCGCGCCTCCCACAGGCGCACACACAGCCCCCTCGCGACCGGCAACGCGCGCCGCAGTCTCCCGGAGCCTGATTGGTGGCGCTCCTCGTTGATTGCCAATCAGCGGGTCGCCACGATAATCACAGCTTGAGTTCTAATTCCAAGTGCAACACCTTAGCCCATCAGGGCCGGCAGTGTTGCACTTGGAATTAGAACTCAAGCATATTTTCAATGCGAATATCATCCATGGTCTCACTCCATCTCACTCGATCCCTGTCCCCAGTGATCGCCCTTTTAAGGCGAAGTCCATTTGATGAGAGGACCGTTTAAGGAATGCCAGGAGGCTCGCACCGCCTCCACGGTGCGAGCCATCGCATCACGATTAGGGAAATAGGCTTCCCGCTCTGCGGGTCCTCGCGAAGTCTCGCGCCCCGCCTGCTAACGGCCCTTTCCCCGCGTGCGCTGTGCTCCATTGTGGCCTCCCTCGCGGGCGCGCCGGGTGGGCTGAGGCCGACGGCCGGTCGACTCCCTGCGGGCCTCGCCCCCCCGCCAGTCCCACTCGATACTGCCGAGCCGACGGATCACTTAGGGCGCCGCGGCCACTAGCTGCTTCAGGTACTCGACAATCCGTGTGAGCTGCGTTTGTTCTTCACGGAGCTCCAGCCGGAACTCCGGGTCCCATCCATCTGGTTCCATCACAACACAACGACGTTCGCCAATCCGCTGACCCAGCCAATGCTCTTTCAGTCTGCGCATTGAATGGTAGATCCGGAACATCGCCACTCGATCTAAACTAAATAGTGCCAGCATTGGCTCGAGATCACGCAGGTAGTCATCCAGCGTGTGATGTATTTGTTCCCATGCTTTGGCACGCGCATTCTGTCCAACCACATTCATGCGGGCCAATTCCCATGCCAAGTCGGCGAAATGCCTCGCGGTCTGTTGCAACTGATCGAGTGCGAGCTCCACATCAAGTAGGAGCGTCCTGAATTCGTAACTGAGCGGTCCCGGTCGCCTGCGCATACCCTCTGCCTCTCCATCCTGCGATGGTCGGAGTCGTTCTCGTAGGGTTGATCCGCTATGGTTTTTGACAGCGGCGCCTTGAGGCACAGCGCCGATTTCAGCCTCAGCCTGTGCGCGCTGCCTCAGATAGGTATGATGCCTTAGGTGCCCGAACAGGGCCTGCGAAGTTTTCCAGCGTTTGCCGCATTGATAGCATTCAAATGGGAGACGAGGTTTTCGAGCCATGGTGCAGTGATCCTCCTCTTCTGGTTTAGGTGAACCGGCCTTTACCCACGTATATCGATTCCAACTATTACCTAGTCCAAGCCTGTCTCGACGATGACAAGCTTGTTGTGTTGTGCAACCCTGCTTCATGAGATCGCCGGAGGATATTGTTAGACCTGGTCCTCCGGGCCCCCATTGGAATCACTCCTCTTGCTTGATAAAGGACTGACGTCGCAGCTGTGCAACCACTTCTTCCACCTTCGCGAGAAGGTCGGCTTTAGGAAGCTGTTTGCGCTGTAGGAAGAGCTCGATATCGGCGGGCCGAATCAAAACTTTGGTGTGGGGGGAAGATTGATAAACGGGGAGGCCTTGCTGAATCCAGCGATCAAGTGTTCGCCGGCTTACGTCGGCCCAAGCAGCGGCGTGTTTCCTCGAGAGGAAGCCCTTGTCTGAAAATGAAAATGGCCGCACAGATTCTCCATCCGTGGGCCACAAAGGGCACAAAAATACGCTGTAAGGACTCTGGCGTATTTACGTAGAATTCTTATATCACAGATTCAAAAATTTCGTCAAGCGTCATCCAACGTCTCGTCAGTCCGCACTAACTTTGTGTGCTCTTAGACTGCAAAGTAGGGTGCGCCAGGGGTGCGTAGGGTGCAATTTTCTGGCATGGTTTGGCAACGCATGCCCCGCTCATTTCCACAATATGTTGTGGTTGACCATAGTTAGAGTGCGCCGATGGATATTTCGTAAACCGCAGGTCGTCCGTTCAATCCGGATCGCCGGCTCCATACAATGCTTGACCCGACCGCGAGCCTGTTTTGCGGTTTATCGTAATTGAGGCGAGCGGATAAGCACCTCCAGTCATTGTTTTCATGCGTGCCGCCGTGTTCGATTACAGCGCTGCGGATCGAGTAGGCTTCGATTCTTCACTCCCTGTGTAGTGTCTCGCTGTCCAAAAATCGAAAATAGTTAGCCGGGTGGTCTAGGGGACGCTAGCATGTGGAATCATGCTGAAACATTACATCATGACTGGTCTTGTGCTCGCCTTGGTGGCGACATGTCCGGCTCTCTCATGGGCTGACTTTGCCGCGAGAGTCGTCACCGTTCATGAGGGCGATCGTCTCACGATCCGTCATGATGGGCGAAGCGAGACGATTTACCTCAGAGATATCGATTGTCCAGAACTCAAGCAGCCATACGGAAAACAAGCGAAGCATGCGATTGCTGCCTACGTGGGGAACCGCGAAGTAGTCGTGCGAGGGCTCACGCGAGACAAGCAGGGTCGGGTATCTGCCGAGGTGTTGCTGGATGATGGGCGCAACGTGGGGCGTGAGCTGCTGAAAGAAGGCTTGGCCTGGTGGCAACGATCGGCCTCCAGCGATGCCAGTCTTGAGGGGATCGAAGAACTGGCCAGGGCATCGGGCAAGGGCCTCTGGGCAGACTCCAATCCCGTGCCGCCGTGGAAATGGAAAGCCACGAAGAAGACCAGCCGGAAGTATTCCAATTAGCCCGCATTACTCATGAGCGCCTCTGCCGCAATCGTCTGCCTGTGCGTGTCCGCACACAGACAGGCGGCCTCGCAGCTTGCCGCATCTCCTTCGCCTCATTACGATGGCAATGCCAAACTGGCTTCTAGTGCGCAATATTATCAGTAGAAGAACTGTTTTTTCATTTTGGATGCTATGATCGAGCGTCTCGTTGCATGTGAGGCGGGCGCGTAAACCCCTCGCCGAGGCGACGACTGGTATCTGTGAGGTCTGCCATGATTCGAGTCTTGTTAGTCGAGAATAATCCAGCCGATGCACAGCGTGCTCTTGATCTGCTGCGGGAGACGGAGAAGGGGCAGATTGAGGTGGTCCATGTGGAACGTCTCAGCAGCGCCCTGCATCGGCTGGGTCGCGAGTCTTTCGACGCCATCCTCATGGATCGGACCTTAGTCGACACCCATGGTTTGGATACGTTGGATCTCATCCAGGCCGCGCTGGGCCGGATGCCGATTGTGGTGCTCGGTAAAAAGGACGATGAAGCGGCGGATCGGCAGATGATCCAACATGGCGCGCAGGAGGTGGTGATTAAAGACGGGTCTACCGCAGAGCAGCTTACTCGTGCGGTCCGGCATGCCGTTGAACGAAAAAAGGCCGAGCAACATCTGAGCTACCTCGCGCAGCACGATCCGCTGACCACCCTTGCGAATCGTGTGCTGTTTCGAGACCGGATGACCCATGCCGTGGCTATGGCCAAGCGTAAAAAGCAAGTGGTCGGTCTGATACTATGCGGGCTGGACCGTTTCAAAGAGGCTAGCGAGACATTTGGCCAGGAGGCGGGGGACCTCTTGTTGAAGGAGGCTGCCGGTCGCCTCAAGAAATGTCTGCGAGATGTGGATACGGCTGCGCGTCTCGGCGGGGATGAATTTACCTGCCTGCTCGAAGGGATCAATAGCCGGGCCGATATGGAAATTGTCGGCAACCGGATTCTGAAGGCGTTCGGGCAGCCTTGGGCCATCGAGAAACAGGAGACGACCGTCACGGTGAGCCTCGGGCTGGTGGTATACCCGCTCGATGGCGAGGAGCTCAACGACCTGTTTGCTGGTGCGAAGACTGCGATGGAGAGTGCGAAAGAGGCGGGTGGAAATAGGTATTGTTTCCCTTCTCCCAAAGCGGCATGAGCCTGTCTATGGCTTGCCCGCATTATTTATGAACACATCTGCTCCAATCGTGGTTGCCTGACTCAAGCGAGACGGGCGAGACTGGCGGGAAAAGCGCGACTCGAAGTTCCGAAAACCTCGAACCCTCGTCCATCTCGCCCATCCCGCTTTTCTCGCAAGTCTCGCGGGCTAGTCTTCGGCCATCCTCTCCACAGTCTCTGCGATAACCATATAACGTAGCGGTCCTCCTGGTACAGTGGCATGGAATGGGTAGCAGGTGACGAGGATGAGTTGCCTCTTGTCCTTCTGTGTGGAGATTGTGACCGTCCGTGAATCGACGATCTGACGATCCTACACGGTAAAGCGCATCCACATTCCACTGCGCGCTTGCAGTGCGAGTACATCCCCTGATTCAGGCTTCTCCAAGAATCGAAAATGCGTATCGCGGTGACCGGTGAGGATGATGCTGCCGGATCCTTCCAGAGGTCTTGTCGATTCCACGTGACCTGGGCCGAAGGCGATGGTTCGGCCATAGGCGCCTTCCAGCACAATCTGATCGATCTCCAGCCTCGGCACAATCAAGCGAGCGATCGACCAGGTATCGGCCAGGCCGCATCCTGGAGGAGCCGAATAGCTCCTCCAGGATCAGATTCAGTGCCGGTTAGCTGCCGGAAGCCGGATCTGTCGTCAGTGGAGACGGATCGGTTGCCGAGGGATCGGCAAGGGAAGGAAGCAGATTGTCTGCAAGTGAGCTGTGACCGTCTGTGTTGGCGTTCTGGTCATCAGCTGATTGGATCGGTTCGGAGGTTTTTGGCTCTGCGGCGACGGTGGGAAGAATCATGTGATCCTTGCCGATCTTGCGGATTTCGAGGTGTACCCGCCGATTCATGTTGCGGCAGACGTCGCTGCTGTCGAGACAGAGCGCGCCATCCTTGCCGAGGCTCACCACCTTGATGACCTGATCGGATACACCAAGACCGACCAGAAACTCTTTCACTTTCTCAGCCCGCATAAGTCCCAGCTTGTTGTTGTAGCTGACCGAACCCTGCTGGTCGGTATAGCCCTGCACGAGAATGCCGAGGTCGGGATCGTTCTTCGCCAAGTCGGCCTGCGTGGTGAGGATCGCCTTGGCGTCGTCTGTGAGTCCCTTGCGGCCCACCTCGAAATAGATATCCGTATGGATGCTGTCGGACTTATAGCTAGAAGCAGGGACGATCTGGTTGTGCACGATCGGCTCGACGGGCGGGGTCGTGCTGGTCTTGAGTACGTTCATGACTTGAGCATTGGTCAGGGTCTCAGTCGGGGTCTTCGAGGCGAAGGACTGATCCTGCCCGGAGTTGTTCAGCGACAATTAGAACTGCGGGGTCCGTCCTCCTAACCGCCGGTCCTGTACGCTCTCCGCTCTACCACGGGAGGGCGCATGGTCACAGACCGGCAAGTGAGGAGACTGATGATGGAACTTGGCACAGGCACACCACT
>JANYBU010000186.1 GCA_025360665.1 Nitrospira sp. | reverse complement strand
GCTTGGCACCGACCCATCCGCAACGAGTCTTACCATCGGAGATCGGATGGAGAAGCTTAGCCATCATCAAAGCATTCGGCTCAAGAACGCAGCCGCCTTCTACCTCAGGTCAACTGGAATGAACCATGTCGGCCTCATACGGCCGAAGTCGGTTCTCTCATGGTTGCGGAAGTCGCGGTTCGAGTCGAGCACGACAGTCCCGGAAGGCCCCCGCCAAAACACCACCCAATGCCAGAACGCGCGATCCCCTTCTTTGTGCCATTTGACTGCAAGCAGCGCAAGATTTGGCAAAGCCTTCCATGAGGTGAAGGGCACCTCAATTCTTGCCGACCTAATTCCGTACTCCTTAAGCAGCCTGCGGACGTAGCCTGTTTCAGACCATAGCTTCGGGTCGTCGGCAAAAATGCCGAGCCGATTCGCCACACGCTTCGCCTGTGCGTAGCTCACGCCCGCCAGCGTGGCTACGCTCGCAATGCCGCACCCAGTCCGTTCGAGCTGCACCACCGGTTTCATGGCAACTCCAATTTCAGCTTCCGTCCGCCGGAGATGCTGAACCCCTCCCGTTGATAGAAGGCCAACGTCCTATCGAATTGAGGCAGCGGTGGCGTGGTCGCTTCCAGCCTGCGCCATCCTCTCGATTGCCCGAGTCGCCGCGCCTGCTCTAGCAACGCCGTCCCGAGACCCTTCGAGCGATGAGCCGGACGGACATAGAATTCTTGAATCGTGCCGTACGCGCCTTCGGTATAGAGTGCGTAGCTTTCATAGAGCGCCAGAAACCCAAGAGGTTCCCCTCCCTCGTGCGCAAGGAGCACCGTATACAGACCGTCTTTCATCCACGAGCGGGCACGAACCACCGTGCCGTCATGATGGAAATCAAACACCTTGTCTTTCACGGCCGCCATAATCTCATGGAGCAATTCCCCAACCAGCGTCGCGACGGAATCGGCATCCTCAGGCTGAGCCTGAGCAATCTGAATGGTCATGGATTACCCTGCGAGGTTTTGAAAGAGCGCGTATCCCTCGGCCCAGTCGCCGAGGCCGCTGTCAGCATTGATGTGGCCGGCCTCTCCAATATCGACAAATCGGCTGCCCCAGGCATCCGCGCAGCGTTGCGCAAACGCTGACGATCCAAATGGATCGTTCGCACTCACGACTACGGTGGATGGAAACCCATGAGGCTGCATCGGCACCGGCGCGAATCCTCTCGCGCTTGTGGGAAACCCTGGGCTGCCCGGCTCGGGCACCGCCACGAGCAACGCCCCCTTGACCGTTGCCCGAACACGGCTAGCCCAATGAGCCACCAGGAGACAGCCAAGGCTGTGAGCCACCAGCATGGGCGGAGAAGGACAAGCCTGCACGGCAACATCCAACGCACGAACCCAATCGTCACAGACCGGACTGTCCCAATTGCCAAGATTCACGCGCTGCCAATCGGGATGGCGCAGCGCCCAGCGCGTTTGCCAATGTTGCGGGCCGGAGTTGCCAATACCAGGCAGCACTAACACTGGGGTAGTTACGGACATCTCAGCCCCCGGCCTTTTGGCCGCTTACGGCGATTGTGGCGTAGTAGATGGCCCAGCTGTTCGGATCGTCGGCAAATCGGCAATACCGCTCAAGATCCGACTGTCCAACGACTCCTGTGGCAAGATACTTCTCTCCCAATTGCTCGGTCGACATCTTCATCACCGTAGCCATGCCGGATCCGCCCGCACAGAGTGGGGCATCGTTCTCCACGGTGAGGTGTTGCAACCCTCGCCGTTGCATCAAAACAGGCAACTTCAGTCCCAGCGCGTAGTCCATTCCTCTTGTCGCATACATCTGTTCGATGGCCTGATTGATCTTGCACAGGGACACCAATCCCTGCTCATCGCCGGTGATGCCACGGGAGGCTGAAAAATCAGGCTCCTCCAGAACGAGCCAGCCTCCCGGCTTGAGGCTGTCGAGCATCTTCGTCAACGCTACCTCGTAGTCAGAAAGATGGATCAACACATACCGGGCATGGACCAGATCGAACGACTGTTGCGGTAACTGAGCGGTGCGAATGTCGGCTCGCACGACCGTCACATTCGGTCGCTCTGCTCCATTGAGGAACTTCGGATCGAGCTCCACCGCCACGACCTGGCCCGTCGGACCAACGACCTCACTCATCCACGTCATGATCGACCCGGCGCCGGGCCCGACCTCAAGACAGCGCCAGCCTGCTTGCAGACCAGTACTGAGCAGCCGTCTCCGACTCGCAGGATCGAACACCAACTCGATCATCCGAAGCCGTTCAAGCTCTTTCTGATCTTCAACTCGCTGAAAGACATACTCCGATTGGGCCATGCCCCGACCTCGCTTAATAGCAGGAGAGATAATCTGATACGCCAAAATCCGAGAAAGAGTATAGACGGCTACCGGGCCGGTAGAAAAGCAGCCCTCTTCGTTTGTGGTTTGTCTGGTTGCTCTGGTTTGTTTGGTTTGTCTCGTGTGCTTGGTTGAACCAGACTAACCGGATAGACCAGATAGACCAGAGAAACCAGATGAACCAGAACAACCAGCTAGCAGGGAATATTCACCGCCGGGTCGCACAGCAAAGGTGGGATGGCCGGGGGGCGCATATACCGGCTTGAGGGGTCCTGAGACCCCATCGATCCCTTACTCGGCGGTCCGCCGGGCATTCCAGGGAGTCCTCGTCCGGCGGAGCCAAACCTCTTCCCGACATCTGAACTCCTCGTGGAGCCAACCCCGGGAGTCGGCACTGATGTGGGCCCGGCGTTGGCCTGACCGGAAACCCCGGCACTCGGCTCGGCCTGTGAAGGCTGTCCGGCTTGATTCTGAACCGAGGGCGCTGGCGACGGCGTCTGCGCGCCACAGGGAAACGCCAGCACGCCAACTACGCACAGAGCCGACACCGCGAGATAATGCCTCATCTCTATGTACCGACAACTCATATTTAATGCGTCTGTGAAATGCCACATAGAACAGTCTCAGCCCACATTCGCCATCTTGAGATGCCTTGAACCTGCCGCGCGCACAGACGAGGTGAGAACTACTTTCGGAAAACGCCAAACCTCGAGGTGCAAGGTCAAGCAACGGCCCCACGAGTTTCTACCGTGCTCACGCCCTCTTTGACCAACGTGTGACTCATGTGGGTCCCATCGGGCTGCATCACATCCCTAAGAGTAGGTACTGGTCAAGTGAGAATCTTGACCAATTATTGAATAGGGAATAACATTGCCCACTCAAATCAATCACACACACCAGGGAGTAATTATGACTGACGCGCCCGATGTCTATTCCGACCAATTTCAACTCAATCTTACTCCATTTGGATGCACGATTAATTTCCAACTCTCTGGGTCAAGCCCAGTGGCTCCAGGAAGTCCACCACAATTGGAACGTGTGGCGACCATTCGGATGAGCCTGGAACATCTGAAAGCACTGGTATTTATCTTACACAAACAGCTAGGAGCCTATGAAGCCCAAGCTCAGCTGTCTGTTGGTCTTCCAGCAGAGGTTCTTCGAGCTATGCAAATTCGGCAAGAAGATTGGGAAGCGTTCTGGCATTGATAATACGTTTCGACAGGGAGCGGTGTCAGCAACCATTATCGACACCTGCGCATGGGCGTGATTCAGAACGTGGTGCAGCAGATTTCCGGACACGGTTTGCACCGGTCCGCCCGTTCGTGGCCTCAACTCGTTTCCGCCCATTCAGGGAATGGTGCCTGGCATCTTTGTTTTCCACGCGCTTCAATTTACCGACAATCCATATTTGATCCGTATGCGGAATGCCACACTAGATCAGCCCGTCTCGGAGAAAAGATTAACTTGAAGGGATTCCAACGAGGCAGGGGCAACCACGCATTGCGCGCGAACAGGCTCTGCAATTTTGGAGTGCAAGACCCGACCCACGACCTGAAAGCTTCGCCCAATAGCTGTGAGCTAAATACCGCTGTGGAGAAATAATTTCAGGGAGCTTTGCGCACCTTGGGACGAGGATCGGGCAATGGAATCATCTCTTCCTTGCTCATCACCCAGTCAGACAAGGATCGTAACGCGGCTTTCAACTCAGCTTCACGACCTTCCACCAACACCATGCGCGATGTTGAGTCATCGATCACGGTCGTATTCGGCAAGGAACGAATTCGCGCAACATCATCGGAAGGCTTCCTCCCAGACCCACAGAATCGAAGAATGAATCGGTCCATACATAATTCTATCAGAGAAGTCCTTGCCCTTCATAGGTTGGGCCGAACCCCAAAGACTTGGCGGCCTGCAAAACCGCTCGAGCCATCGCATCTGAGCGAGCCTCATCGCGTGGTAGCGCCACAATATTAGGAAGTGCGGATAGGATATTTGCAGCCATCCCGCAGGCAGCGGGGCAAGCCATCGACGTCCCATCCATAGGCGCATAGCCACCAGGAACTGTCGAGAGAATCCCGACGCCCGGTCCAGTCAAATCGACTGCTGACCCCACGTTCGAGAACGCTGCCAGAAAATTCTTCTTATCGGCCCCATAGGGCGAGGCAACATCTCCGGCTTGTATAGCGCCGACGGGAAACGTTCCCTTTCTCCCCATAGCGGAAACCGCGAGACAGAGCGAATCGGACGCCGGGAAGCTGACAGGAGAACGATCATCATTGCCTGAAGCAGCCAAGACCAGGCAACCCCGAGCCCGAGCATCTGCAATGGCCTCCCGTGTGGCGATATCAGCCGGCCCTCCACCAAGACTCATGTTGATGAGATCGCATCCCTGCTCGACCGCTCGATCGATGGCTTTAGCAATCGCGAAGTTCGAGGCACCCTTCGCATGCTTGCCGAACACACGATAGCTTCGTAACACGACGCCTGGGGCCAATCCCCGAATCCCAGTGGGTGGTTTCCCACAGGCTGCGATGATACCCGCGACATGAGTGCCGTGCCCTTCACCATTGTCGTGGTAGTCTGATGAGTTCTCTCCCGCAACGGTGTTCTCCCCGCCCACCACTCGCAGGTCAGCATGGGGACCGACTCCGGTATCGATCACGCCGACGGTCAGACCGTTCCCGGCGGTGTCTGCCGAGTTGCCATAAAAGAATCGCAGGGCGTCTGTATAACTCAGGTCAACAGGGGTGATGCCGACAGTGAATCCCGCCTTGAGCGTCGCGTTCCGCTTCAACGACCCCCAGTAATTCTTTTCCGGGAAGACATACAATCGCTCGACATTTTTACTGCTACTCCCTAACGCCAAGGCGGCATCGCCGCTTTTGTTCGTCTTTCCCTGAGCCCCAATCCGGTTTGCAAAATCGGTGAAGGCCACGACCAGGGCGCCACCAACAGGCTTGCCATCCGTTTTCGATACCACCTTCACGACAATCTTGGTGCCGACTGTTGCTGTGGCGGCCCGCAGGGATGGCAAAGGAAGAGGTGGCCGATGGACTTGTGGATAATAGTACACCACCGGGACGAGGCGGAGTCCCGGTTGTTCGGCTCGTAGATCAGACGCCGATTGGGCCGATAGTTCGACCAGTTTCGCGCCATTCTCGTGAATCGAATCGAGTATACGCATAGGGATAGTCGATTTCTGGGAACGCTTATGGGGACGCTTAAGTGCGGCAGGATTGTTCATGGCGCTATGCAACGAGATCAGATAGCTGCGGATTTCGCGCGATGCACTGGCCTCCGTCGCGACAACGCCTCGCGCAGGCAGCACGACGTATTGCTGAACTGTCGAGTCGTCTCGCATATCATTCCTCCCACAACAATTGGTTGGATCGCACAGTTTCCTAAGAAGCAATTTCCGTGCGAACAATGACAGGAACGTTACCTGAGAATCTTCAGCCGGTTTTGCTGGAAGCTTCTTGGTAGCCTCCTAGCGGAAGTATCTGAAGAGATAACTTGGCCTCCTAAAATGATACGATTTGCTTGCACCTCAATAAGTATCACCACCATGTCACACTTCCATTCTCTCAACTGAGCACGATTGAAGAATTAGCCCTTATCCCGATCGCACAGTCGGGCGATGTATGAGGGCAACAGATAACCGCCGATTCGTCTTAGAAGATCGATTACCCTGCTGCTCGAGTGCCGGCCAATTGCGCCTGCTAGTCTGCAGGCAACTCATGCTCGCGCGCTTCGTCGAGGATGATCTAAATATACTGACTGGTAGATTGAGTGCGCGGCACCCGCGCTTCAATGTGCCGACGATGCATATTTGATGCGTAGGCGAAATACCACATGGATTAACCAGTCACGAAGAGAAATCAACGTGGAGCGTTCTCACGAGGCAGGGAGCACCCACGTAATCCCGCGCGCGCGGACGAGGCGAGCGCTGCTTTCGAAAACCGCTCAACCTCGAGGTGCAAGGTCAAGCAATAACCCCACTAGTTCTCCGCGGACGAGCTTGCTCATCAATAAGTCAATACTTGTATCTTGATATTGACCTATGAACACTCAGATCATCACCCACACGGGACGGGACAGATCGATCAATACGCGGTCGCTCAAGACCGAGCATGAGCCCGGATCGTCCCGTCCTCCCTCTCCCAAGCTCGTACAGTTGCCTGGGCCCAGCGGAGCCCGCATCATACGCAAGACCGAGCTCAGCCGGAGGAGGGCACACAAGGAGGAGGCGATGGATCGCACAGCGCAGTTTGTGGGGATCGATATCTCGAAAATGCAGTCGGACCTAGCCATGCATCCACAGGACGCGGTGGAGGGGGTGGCACACACTGCGTCTGGGATTATCCACGTCGTCGAGCGTCTGCAGGCCCTCCAGCCCACGCGCATTGTGCTGGAAGCGACTGGGGGATTCGAGCGGGGGCTGGTGCGGGCGTTGGCGGCGGCTCAGTTACCCGTCATCGTGGTTAACCCACGGCACGTGCGAGATTTCGCGAAGGCCACCGGGCAACTTGCAAAGACCGATACCCTTGAGGCCCGGGTGCTGGCTCGCTTTGCGGAAGCCATTCGCCCTGCGCTTCGTCCGGTGCCGGATGCGGCCATGGAAGCAGCGCGCGCGCTGTTAGCCCGTCGCCGACAGCTGATTGACATGTTGACCGCCGAGAAGAACCGACTCGAGCGAGCGGCCTCACCCGTGCGGCCCCGCATCCAGCGTCACATCACCTGGCTGACCGCAGAATTCAAGCGAGTGGATGCCGATCTCGATGCGAGCATTCAGCGGAGCCCGATCTGGCAAACCCAGAACAACCGGCTCCAACGTGTGCCGGGGGTGGGGCCCGTGATGAGCCGCACCCTCCTGGCCGAACTGCCGGAGTTGGGCACCCTCACCCATAAACAGATTGCGGCGCTGGTGGGCGTGGCGCCGCTCAATCATGATAGTGGCACACTCCGGGGTCGGCGGCATGTCTGGGGTGGGCGCGCGTCCGTCCGCGCGGCTCTCTATATGGCGGCCGTGGTGGCCACAAAGTGGAATCCGGCTATCCGCCGGTTCTATCGCCACTTGCGGGAAGTCGGCAAAGCGCCGAAGGTGGCGCTCGTCGCCTGTATGCGGAAACTACTGACCATGCTGAATGCGATGCTCACGCATCAGACACCATGGAAAGCAGAACCCGTGCTGACATCTTGACAATCAAGACAGTTGCTCATGTCTGACCCTGATTTCTCCGCCCGCGAGTTCGGTCACGAACTGCGAGGGAGCCAGCGGCGCGAGTCAGCGTCCGCCTTGCACTGGCTCAGCGCGCGCGCCCATTTGCGGCGTCGGCTGGTCGATCTGACCGGCGTACAGGATGAACTTAAACGGGTTGAACTCCTGGTACTTTTCCATCAGTTTGAGATACACGACGCGCTTGGCCGCCGTGAGTCGCTCGCTCGCCGGCAGACTGGCTTGCGCCCAGCGCAGCGTGGATGCGGCGAGTTCGTGACGGCCGTCGGCCATCATGTGTTCTGTGGCGGCAAGGATTTGCGATTCACTGATGCTCAGATAGTCGATTAGTGCAGCGCCGTGGTCGGCGTCGGTCAGCGCGTCGAGGCCCTGCAGGCCGTTTTGCCAGTAGCCGCTATGCTGATCGAACAGGCGATTGATCACGTTCTCGCGCAGCACGAGGTAGGCCAGGTGCACCGACGACGGACTCTGTTCCAGCGTCGGTGGTACCAGGTTCGCCTGTTGAAGAGCTGCTCGCGTCGTGCCTTTGGCCACCTCGCGGACGACGTCGTCGCGAAGCCACGCCAGCTGCTCGCGCAAGTCGGACAGCATGTCGGTCGAATTGAAGATACGGGTCAATGGCTCGTGGCCATGCAGCAGCAGGCGCGGCTTTAGCATGTTGACCTGGTCGATGCCTGCCAGCAGCCCGTCGAGACTGCCTTCTTCGACGAACGGCGCGCCGAGGTAGGGCATCAGGATGTCGCCGGTGAACAGCACCCCGTACTCCGGCATGTGGATCAGCAGCGCGTCGTCGGTTTCGCCACCGCGGACCGGCTGCAGCGAGAAACGCGTGCCGCCGATCGTCATTTCGGTCGGCCGATCGATCGCCACATCGGGCTTGTACGCGAGCACGTCGTCAAGCCGAAACCCCTGGCCGAAGAAGCGCTGCAGCGTGACCGGATCGACGGCCTGGTCATGCGCCAGTTCGTCAGCATAGTTCGCGCGACCAATGAAGCGCACCGCTGGGCTCAGGGCTCGAAAGTAACGCTGCCCGCCCACGTGGTCCCAATGTGCATGAGTGACGAACACGGTAGTCAACGGCGGCAGCGTAGGTACCAGCGCGCTCAGTGCCGCATGCGCTTCGCGCGCGGCGTCAGGCCGCGTGCCGACGTCGATCGCGATCAATTCCCGGCGGTTTGCCGACACAATGAAGTAGTATTCAGTGAATTCGAAGCCCGACAACAGGTACACCATGTTCGGCACCACCTCGCGAATCGCGCGGGGCGAGAACTGGTGGCCAAAGATGGCGTCGCCTGAGAACGGGGTCGTGAAGATCGCGGGCTTGGTCATGCTGACGTAGCCGCTCAGCGCTTGCTCTCGCTGCGCCTCGGCAGCGTTACCGATCTGTCGGTGCATTGCCGCGAGGTGGAAATGAACTTCGCGCAGCCAGCCCGCGTGTGGGGCCTTGTCGGCATGCGTGGCGCACCAAGTCAACTCAGCCAGCGCCGCATCGCGCTCACCGAAAAACCAGGGCAGCTGGGCTCGCACGACACCCGACATCCAGCGCATGACGAAGCCTTCGCCGCGCGTGAGGCGTTTCGCGTCGTCCAGCATCCGCACGGTGTCGCGCACCCAGCCGACACGCGTCAGCAAAGGCACCTCGCCGGCAGCCCCCGCCCTCAGCGACGCGATCGCCGTCAGGTAGATCGCACGCTGCTGGTCGTTCAACTGGGCGTCGAAGCCCTTGCGCAAGGCGTCGAGGTAGTCGGCGCCCTGGGCATGCTGGTTGGCGTTGGCGAACTGGCCCATCAGCAGGAAGACGAGCTCCGGGTCCGAAGGCGGTCGCCAGCGGTTCACCTGCTTGAGGTACGCCAGTTCGGGAAGATATGTGTCGGATTTGATGGCATCGCCAGAAGCGGCACAGGCACCCACGGTCACGGCAAGCAGCCCGGCGATGCCGCAGGCCAGTACCAAGAGCAATCGACGGATCGTAGTCATTTGGTCCTCCCATTGTGGCGTTACTTTATATTAGCAAGTAACTATATATATAATAGTTACTTGCCGAAGCAAAGTCAAACCGATATGCTGTCGCCATGGCAAAGAGTTATCAGATCCACGACTGTCCGGTGGCTAGAACACTCGATCTAATCGGCGAACGCTGGACTATCCTGCTGCTACGCGATCTTCTGCTGCACGGCCCGAGGCGGTTCCAGGACTTCCAAATCTCGCTCCCTGGCGTGGCGCCCAATACGTTGTCGGCACGGCTGAAGGGGCTGGAAGACAACGAGCTCGTGCGACGAGTGCTCTATAACGAGCGCCCGCAGCGGCTTGAGTACGTGCTGACGGACAAGGGAAAGAGCCTGGGGCCCGTCTTGAAGGCAATGCGGGACTGGGGCAACAAGCACCGCAGTTGAACGAGACCTATAGCTGCACAGCCGACAAGACGGCGAAAGCCGTTTTGTTCTCAGCGTTCAACGCATGACAGAAAAAGGTGCCAGCACCTGTCTGTTGCCACAACTCCACTCCCATCGGGAGCGATCTTGGCTTTCCCACTCTGATCCACCGTGCTCCGCTTATTGAACTGAAGGGCATAGCCATCGAGTCGCGCCACCATCCAGCGCAAGTGAGTGCGCTGCACCCGCACTTCAATGTGCCGACGATTCATCTTTGATGCGTATGCGAAGTACCACATGGGATCAACCAATCTCGGAGAGAAGATCAACTTGGAGGGATTCTCACGAGGCAGGGGCAACCACGCCGTGCCGCGCGCGCGGACGAGGCGAAAGAGCTTGCGGCATAGTGACTCCTGTCCTTAGAAAAGCCGGCGATACACATCGCGTCGATGCCGAACATACTGCACGATGATCTGCAGCGCATCCGAATCCACCTCGTACGCGATGCGGTAATCCCCGACTCGCAAGCGGTATAAACGCTCAGCCCCTTTCAACTTTGCCAATTGAGGTAGGAACGGATCAGACGGTAGGCGCTCGATATGCGCGATAATACGAGCAACGAACGAGGAATGGACTGGAGATCTTTTTCGACAGACGGCCTGTAGCTGAGACTATAGAAGGCCACGCTTGTGGAGCCGCTTCTTCATATCGTCAGCAATAACCGGCTTCTCATCGCGGCGTTCAGCGACCGCAGCGAGATCGTGCAAGTCTTCCATCAGGCGCGAGTAGCGTTTGAGAAAAAGCACCACCCCGGTCCTCTTACCCGTTCGGTCGGTCACATACCGCCCTCTGAGGGAAGTCGTCTTGGTGGATCGTTTCGCAAACATGCTCATCTTATAACGCAGCCCCTCGTCCCTTGTCGAGAAACGACATCACCAGCGAGAAATCGGCAGTTCGGAGATGGAGGCAAGCGTCGCACCGCGCGCGGACGAGTGGCTCCAACAATGACTCCAGACCTTGTTTTTTCTAGCAGTTGATTACGGAAGGATGATGGCGTGCTCGGAGTGGCCGATAGCTTTGAGAGTCGCTTCCAGCGCGTCGGCCATCGGCGGGGGGCCGCAGAGAAAGATCACGGTATCAGGGCCTGGCGGCGGCAGATGCGCGCGCAGCATGGCCTCTGTGATGCGGCCCGTGCCTTGCGACCAGCCTGCAGGCGGCTGCTCCAACACATGATAACAATGGAAGCTCGCATGCTCGCGCTCATCCTCATCCCACTCCTCCTGAAAAATGATGTCGGCCTCGGCCTTGTTGGCAAAGATCAGAAACAACTCGACCCCGAGGCTCTTGGCGAGAATCCAGCGAATGATTGCAATCATCGGGGTGATGCCCGTGCCGCCAGCCACAAACCCCACCTGCTTCGCCATGCCGTCCACCCAATGGCCACCAGGATTCGGCCCGCTCATCAACACGCGGTCCCCGATCTCCCGGTCATGAAGATACTTCGAAATCGTGCCGGTTTCGTACCGCTTGACCGTCAAGTCGAAGTACCCCGTGGCGCCGGGCATCGACGACGGCGTGTAGGGCCGTTTCACCGGTTTCCCGTCGATCGTCGCATGGACGTAGAGATAATCGCCGGGCAGCATGTCCAACATGGCATCGTCAGGCAGGGCAAAGCAGAACGTCTTCGTATCGTGGGTATCGTGATGAAGAGCCGTGAGCTCGTAGGGCACGGGCGTCTTCGACTTGATGCGTGTGGCAGGTTCCAGACTCATGCGCCTATCATACGATCCTTAGAGAAAGCTCGCAACTGAGGAAAGTGGCAAATGGCGGAGCAGGCCGCAGTGGACGGCTGGGGACCGGGAAGGACAGCGGTAACGAAAGACCCGCCCCTCAATCTTAATCGGATGATGGGTTTCTTCATCACGCGCGGAGGCGGCGATAAGAAAATGGGAATGTCTCCATTCGCTGGTCCCAGCTGGACCAGCAAAGCTGTCGGTCTTATAGGCGAGAAACAAGCAAGATTGGAAGGAGCGTTTGTATCAGATTCCAGAACAACAGCAGGTCCGGATCGTGCCTCCGGCAATTAGGGGACCGTGGTCGTTTCAAACCCTTTGACCACAAGTGTTTTTTCTTTCATCCGTTTCATCAGCCCTGCGTAACTGAGGTCGCGGATAATGCTGGTAAACTGTGCGTGATAGTTGCCGGTGATGCTGGCCCCATCGATGACCACATCGTACACAAGCCAATTGCCGAGCCGGTTCGCCAATCGGAAATCGAGGAGCGTGTCCGTCTTCTGGCCGGCCAGCTTCGTTTTTACTTCGGCAAACCGCTCTTCGAGTTGTTCCGACAGATAGAACACCTGCTCGCCCGTATAGTCGTCGATCCTGCCGGCAAACGTGTCTCGGAGTAATTGAACGAAGAGGCCGACAAATTCCTGCCGTTCACTATCCGTCAGCTCCATCCAGGGAACACCCAGGGCACGTTTGGCCATCTCTTCATAACTCACTCGATCCCTCACCACCTGCTCGATCCGTTGGCGTCGCTCCGCAGCGCGGCCAGGCTGATTCAACTCAGCATTGTCGAGGATATGAACCACTTCGGCGATCGTGCTCTTCACGGCTTCTGTAGGAGTCAGCTCAGCGGCAGCCGCACCAGTTCCTATAAGCGCCAATAGCGCAACCAAGCTGGTGATCGCAGTCCAACTCAAGCCGATACGTTGTTTGGAACCGATAGAGCTCTGACTCACAGCGTTGTGAAATATCTGGCCCATGGGCTGGCCCTCCTCAATTTTGCCAACAAGGGAGTCTCCACCCATCTATACAACAGCAAGACCCATGCTGGACTGGCAAAACGAGAAAGCACCATGATCCGACAGGTAAAAGACTAAAGAAGCCAGCGACATGGGTCGGTGGATCAGAATCGTCTAATGAAGAGAAGATGCGCTAGGCCACTGGCGCAATGGAGAAGAATGACTAAGACGGAACTAACATGTCGCCTAATTGCCTCAGTTCTTGGGGAATGGACTCGCATCCAAATTGAGACAGAGAAAGGTGGCGCGCTCGTCGGGAAACTCGATGGAGCCATCCCCCGCCAGCAACGCTTCCATCATCACCTTGCTAATTCTTCGCACGGGTACGAAGGGATATTGGGTCCTGGGTGCATTCAAGATCCTAGCGCAACAGGTGGTGAAAAGCATGCGCGGGGCTGTGCCAGTTCAAGATCTTCCGGGGCCGATCGTTGAACATCACGTGCACCCGCTTGATCTCCGCACAAGACAACTGAGTAAACCGCGTGCCTTTGGGAAAGAACTGGCGCAGCAGCCCGTTGGTGTTCTCGTTCGTGCCTCGTTCCCAGGGGGAATGTGGATGGGCAAAATAGACGCGCATCTTCGTGTGTTTCGTGAAGAGACGATGCTCCCGCATTTCCGGTTCTTGGTCATAGGTGAGGGAGCGGCGCAGCTGAGCCGGCAGCGTCCGGAGTTCGCGGGCGAAGGCGTGCCGCACGGTGGCCGCGTCCTTGGCCTTCAGCGGCACCAGCAGCGTAAACCGTGTGGTCCGCGCTCCACCAAGATGCCGAGCGCGGACGCATTGGCATGGCCGACCAACAAGTCTCCCTCCCAATGCCCCGGCACCGTGCGATCGGCGACCTCTTGGGGCCGCTCGTCAATGCCGATCAGGTCCTGAATGGGCCGCGACGAGCGGCGGACCTTGTGCGGTCGACGAAAGCGGTGGCGACGGCGGAGATACCGGGCGAGTTCTTGCTTCAAGGCTCCGCAAGGCAGCACATACAGACTAGGTGTAGATGGCTTCATGGAAGATCCGCATCGTCGGTTCGTCAGGATACCGCTGCGGCAAGCTGTGAGCAATCTGCTCGGGGGACCAGCGTTGTGCGAGCAGGTGCAAGACGGCGGTGCGCAAGCGCAGGTAGACCACCAGTTTTTTCGGTTTCCTCGGGTGGCGGGCCCAGCGCTGCGCCCGTTGATGGGCGGGCACCGCTCGATAGGTGACCGGCGAAGTCCGATGGCGTGTGAGTTCACGCGACAGGATGCTCGGGGCTCGCTGCATCGCCTGAGCCGTCGCTCGGAGGCTATAGCCCGCAGCCAACATGCGACTCAATTCTTCGCGCTCCATGAGGCTCAATCGTCGGTATCGTTCCCTGTGCAACTCCTTCGTTCCTGGAGTGACCAGGATACCGGTGTTGCACTAGGACCTTGAACCCAGACTCCCTCCAAGCTCGCTTGTCCCTCTCCAAGAGGGTGGCCTGTTTGATCTCCCACTGCGCGCGTCCAACGAGGGCCTTCTTAGGCCGCGCGTTGCGCGAGCACAGGAGATCAACAGGCCACCCTCACTTAAATGCCTCATCTCCCTCCGCCCCTGCCCGGGCTTTCCATTGGAGGCTATAATACTCCCCGCGATCCCGCGCCCAGGGATCAAACACATTCACCACCCCCTGGAGTTCGCCGGCCAGTTCCGGCATCGTCCGCAGCAGCACGCGTTTCATGGGAGAGACTTGCTGCTGATGGCCATTGGGCGTGCCCTGCTCCATCATCTCCGGGCCCGGTCCATTGTGCATCACCCACTCGACACCAAGGGTGGTGTAAAACTCCTGGCGAAAACTGGAGGTGAAGAATCGGTCGCTAAAGAGGCGGCGCGAGGCGTTGAGAATAAACACGACGAACTGGGTTTCGGAAATGGCGAAGCCATGCGGTCGCCTGAATTCCGCCAGCCATCCGACCACAGTATCGACGTCCTCGATATTGTCGATCAGACTGCCGTCTGGATGCCCTAAACAATCGTTGATGGGCGATTTCTCTTTGTCGTCGTTCCGTTGCACCTCGGTGATCTGCTTGGACGCATTACACTGATGCTGCCCGTAGACTTCACGCAACGTCTTCACGAGCTGCTCCTGCTCAGGCCGAGCCGGCGAATCCTGCGGCAGGCGCGTATCGACGAATTCATCGAAGCTGGTCAATTGCTTCAGACCGTACTGTCGGCGGAATTCGTTATAGCGCGGGACGCCCCGCTCCCGATCCCTGATGAGATCAAGCGCGGCCACGTCAATCTGTTGCGTGGGGGATTGCAGGCGTGGCATCTTGAGGTTCTGCAGAAACTGCGGATGGTTCTGGAGCGTCAGCGCCCCCAGCCGCTGGCGGCCCATGCTGAGCGCCCAATTGGCCAGGCCCTTCTGCCGCATGGCCTCGGTCGCCTTGCCCCTGAAGGTCTCGATCACCGGCACTTTCTGCCGGATGACGTTCGGCTCCTGGTTCCACTCACGGTATTCGATGAGGTCCGGCAGCAATGGGTGCAGCCGGTACACCGTGATGAACTCCTCGGGGAAATTGAAGGGGGAGCCGAAATGGTTGACCCCCCCATTGATATGATCGTCGTTGTTGAGATCCCAGCGGTCTTCTTTGTTGGGATCGAGCAGGCCCACGAGCGGCACTCCGTCATACACCCGGTTGCCCAACCCGAATATGCCAGGTCCGCCGGCCAGCGCCGCGTAAAGACTGTTTGCTTTCTTGGCATCCTCCGAATCGCCGAGGCGACGCACGACTTCCTTCAGCGCGTCCGCCACCACCCCCGGCTCCTCAAAGATCCCCTGCCAGTTGGCGTTCATGCCCCGGTTCATTGGCTCGTTGTAGAGCAGTTGCGTGGTCCATTCGATGGTGTGGATTTTGGCAATCTCGGCCGCGACGACCAGCCGGGCGACTTCGAACAATTCGTTCGGGGTGACGTCTCTGTAGCGGATGATGACATTGGGGTTGGCGGGATTTCTCAAGCCGCTGTCGCCATCGGGTGCGCGAGTTGCTTGCTTCCTGAATTCATCGACAAAGGCGTTGTGTTCTCTGGCAAAGACGTTGTGGTAGAAGCTGGTCCCGATGCTCCAGTTGTCCGGAAAGGCCGTGGCCTCCTGACCGGACCATTCAGGATTGATCGGGTCGCCCGGTTCAAAGACCGGCAGGTATCCCAGCTTGTCGCCTTCGCCCGCCCCTTCTCTGACCGGCATCAGCCACAACTTGGCCGGGTCTTTGGGATCGTGCTTCACTCGCTGGCCGGATCGTTCGTCGTATCCATAGAGCTGCGAGGCGTCCCACCAGGCGGTGACGTGATTCGCGGTGGTCTTCGGCGCCCGTGTGAGATAGGTCTTACCGCCCTGCGTAAACGACCTGGGTGCTGTGCCTTCAGCGATCATCGACGCATCGATCTTGTCCTCAGGCCGGCAGCCCAGCTGCTCTACGCCCGCTCCCGTCAGCGGCTGCTCAATATTTTTGACCCGTTGCGTCCCGCAACCAACGGCCATCCACTCAGGCCTGTTGTGCCCCTCTTCCAGATGCGAGAACCAGTCGTGAGTCATGAACTGGATCCAGAAGGCCGCCAGCACATTGAAGAACGGCGCCTTCTTGTACTCGCACTCGGTCTCTTGTGCGCCACCCGGCAGGCCGTAGCCCTCGCGGCATCTGTCCGGCTGCGACTGCAGTCGCGTGAACAGCTTCCGACTAATGATCTGTGGGTCGGGCTTCAACAGCCCTAAGCGATCCCCATGGCGATTCTTGGTCACGTCATTCAGACCCAGATCGGGAAACGTGGTGGTGAACTCCACGTTCCGCGCAAAGAGTTGATGCGTCAATCCCATCAGCGGGTTGCGGATATCATTACAAATACCCGTCAGGGTGCGGAAGCGAATCAACTCTTTCCGACAGACCTGCGTCTGGTCCCCACCGACAGATGTGAAGTCGGGATGGCTCTGGGGCAATCGCATTTCCGGCCAGGTATTCAGCACCGGCCCGGCCTCGCCGTCGCGGCCTGTGACGTAGGCCTCGTAGGTCTTGTTGTTGTCGAAGAGATTGAACTTGATGAGTTCGATCCGTTGCAACTCCAGCTCATAGAGCGCGCCGTTGATCCCGTGCGCATTGGGGCCCAGCACCTTGGTATCGGCCAGAAGCCACACCGGCGCTTGAGACGTGGCATCACCGGCGGACCAATAATTCGGCCAATCCAACCAAGGCCCCTCCCTAAGATTCTCGGCATGCTTCCCCCCGAGACAACGCGCGGTGGTGTCCGGAACCTTCCCCAAGAATCGCTGCTCTCTGGTCTTCGCCACCGTTCGAACGTCTCGCCGCAGGAACATCTTCGTGCAATTTATCGTGGAGTCCACGAAGATACCGAACGGACTGTGCTCGGCGCACCCTCCTAGCACACAGAGCCCCGTGACGATCACTAGCCGTGACCATTTTCCTATTTGTCGCACAAGCAGTCCTCCTCAACGACGGAATGCATTGCACCCCACATCACCAGTCCTAGGCTACGTCTCGAGCAAGAAAGAATCAACATTCCAAAAATGACATACATGTATTTTTGTGGAACGCAGCTTCAGCCTCAGATGGGGAGAGATCTCTGTGATGATTCTTTCGGCTGCGTCGGCTGGAATACAGCGATGCGGAAGAATACGGAGGTACGAGGATGTCGTGGCGGAACTTCACTCTCGCGCGGACGAGTCGATCAGAAAAGTAGCATGAGCTAGCCCGGGTTTGACGGACACCTCAAAAGGGGGCACGATACGCCCCCGAGGAGGTGTGACATGGTGCCACGACGACGGTTTACTCCCGAGTTTAAGCGGCAAGCCGTGCAACTGCTCAACGCCGGCCAACGCCCGG
>JANYBU010000173.1 GCA_025360665.1 Nitrospira sp. | reverse complement strand
TAGGGTTGTGCATGCAGTGACTCTGCGCCAACACCTGCACCAGTTTCAAGCGGGAGAGAACGCCGGGAACGCCGCCTCAGACAAGGCCTTCAGCAGGACCGGAGCACAGAAGGACCCACTGGAAGGTGCGAAGACCCAATAAACAAGAGAGACCAGCCGGATCTCGCATATCTCGTGCGTCTCGGTCCATGGACGCGCTCACGACATCCAGATAACGCCGAGTTCACCTACCGCCGATGAATTTCATTCCACACGCAGAAACTAGACTGCCCCAGCTTTCTCTCGCATTTTCTTTGTCCCCTCACGACAGGAAAGCCCACCTCCTCGGTCGGTCAACGTATACACATCACAACGTACAACCCAGAGGTTCTCGAATCTTAGGTTTTCTTGGGACCATTACTGTTAGGATGATAGTGGGTGTTTGAATATCCTGCGACATCGATAGAAAGGAAGCATGTCTTGAACACAACGAAACTCATTGCCGTATGTATCGTGATTTCTCTGATTGGGGTTCCAACCCTATCCTTTGCGAGGGCGAGAGGCGGAGGATATGGTGGCGGATTTTCCAGCGGGTCAAGGGGCAGTGGCTCTTCAGGGAGCATGGGCAGCCGTGGAACACGCACCTATGACCAGAACGGCGCGAAGCCGATTGAACAGTCGGCCACACCAAAGCCGTCAGCAACCACACCGCAACCAGCACCCGGCAGCCCCGCTCCAACTGCCCAGCCCGCGCCTGCCATGCAGCCCTCGTTTATGCAGCGCAATCCCCTATTGGCTGGTCTCGCAGCCGGCATCGCCGGGTCATATATCGGCAATATGCTGTTCGGAGCAACGAACAGCAGCGCGCGTACCACCGATGCCGGTGAACATGTCGGCGCGACCGACCAGACCGCCGGGGCTTCCAGCTCTACCTGGATTCTCCTCCTCCTCATGGCCCTGGGAGCCGGGGCGCTCTATTATTTCATGAGAGTACGGCGATCCCCTACCCCTGATTTTTCCGGGATCACGCGAAGCAGCGCATTCAACGGCAGTCTGGCAGCAGAGCCTTCCGCCACGACCCTACGAACCGCGACGGTTGACCCCGAAGTCACCACCGCGGACAAGAGTGCGTTCCAGCAACTGCTGATCGATATTCAAACGGCCTGGAGCAAACAAGATCTGATCGGGTTGCGGCGGTTCGTCACGCCGGAAATGCTGGCGTATTTCAGCACCGCCTTGGCCGAACAGACCAGCCAGGACATCGAGAATCATGTGGAAGATGTGGTGCTCCTGCGTGCAGAGGTCAGGGAAACCTGGACCGAAGACGCGACGCACTACGCGACGGTAGGGCTTCGCTGGAGTGCCCGTGACTATACCGTCTCCTTGACGAAGCAGCGCGGACAACCCGGCTATCTCGTCGAGGGCAGCGACGAGACGCCGACCGAAGCCGGCGAAGTGTGGACATTCATGCGATACCAGAATGGGAAATGGTTGCTCTCCGCGATTCAGCAAGTCGATTAGTACCCTGCCAGCGGCTCATGTCGCTTGAGCCGACGAGTATGTGAGACGGGGGCAGCAATTGTCTTGGCTATCAAGACAGTTGCTGCCCCCGTTTCTTCTTTCGGTCGCCTGGTAATGCCCTGTGCAGGATAGCAGCGCGATCCGGGCGAGGGTTCGAGGTCCGAAGTTCGAGGTTCCCGGAACTTCGAACTTCGGGTCGCGCCCGCCTCGCTTCTCGTGCAAGAATCGCCCGCGACAAGCAAACATGCTGGTCCGGCAACTCTCTTCCCCTGTCAAGCTTGCGTGTTTTCTGTTCAGATTCATCGCCGCGCTCGCGGGGAGCCGGCGAATGTGTGATAGCAAGACCTGACCACGCTTGGTTAGACAGAACGCTAATTATTATCCACGGAAAGATAAACTTTGACCCGCCCATCCTTCTTGGTGTCGATTAAGTACACTCTGATAGTCGAATTACTTCCAGGTTTATTTGCGGAAAACTTGTCTGTCTTGACGTAAGACTCTGCGTCAGTGTCCTCATCAAGATTCGTTCCGATCCAACCCTGAGGCAAGCTGTTGCGCAATCGATTCAGGATATCCTCTACCGATTTGTCGGCTTCTGACCTGTCTGCAAATCTGAATATGCAACTCCACCTCGCTCCGCTAGAATCATCTTTGTCCCTCACCAGGCACTGCTTGGCACCGGCAAATGCAACTTTTGACTGCCACGTCGTACCGGTATCAGCATCGACAGCTTTATGTCCTGTTCTTAAAGCTTTGAAGTCTCCAGAGGATGCCGCGAGAACGGTTTGAGTCACTTCACGGTCGTCTTTCCCAGCGGAGCCATCTGCAACTTGCTGGTTGTCGGACGGGCAATCATGGCCCGTGCAAGTCATCCGGTAAATCGTCTGGGTCCACTTGAGCCTTAAACGAAATGCTTCATAATCGATCTCATATTCGCCTTCACTTCCTCCTGATGCTCTCGCGCTGAGATAGGCGTTCCCTATCCAGAGAAAGCGCATGTCTTCGTAGGGGAAAGGATCATTCACGGTGAGCATCAGGTCACCGGAGCGATCATCGTAGCCAACTATGAGGGCCATATGTTGAGGTGTTCCAGCTACCTTGAACCCAGTCGGTGAAATTCCAACAATAATAGGGCGGCCCTGATCTAGCTCGTTTTTCACTTCTGCTTCAGAAAGGCTTCCGCTCTTCGATTGAGCTGTCAGCGCGATATCTCCAGCCCTACCGCCCCGTGTGACCATTACAGGATACTGTTCAAGCATGTTCACCATGGTGGCTTCATCACCAGCTGAGAGATCACATTGAAAGCAATTCAGTATCCCCTTGCAAAGGTTTCTAGCCTGCACGATCCCACACTGATAGTCTGTCCGATGAGCAGAGGGAACGTCATAGTATTTGAAGACCATCTCTCCAACAGCTGCCCAACACCAACTAGGGCGTTCCTGAAACACCGGAGGAATATGTAATTTCACCTCCGCTGCCATGGTCAGGTTGACTGGTACCAGCAGAACAAGAAATAGCCCGACTCCGAATGCCGCCATGCTATTTTTCACTGGTCTCCCCTCCTACATTCTTGGTATTTCTTGAGCAAGTCCCGAACTTCCTCCTCAACCAACTCATTGACCCAGCCTCCTTGTGAGCGCGTCGTCCCCTTCGCCACCCGCTGCCCTTCCGACGAATACCGCCCGTAGAATGCCGCTCGTGTCATGGGTTACTCCTTCTCCTCGCTCACGCTGGTTTGCTTAGTCGATTTCCTCGCGTAGATGACGACGATCATGTATGACCTCCTCTCGGTCCTGAGCCCGCCCGCTCACGTCGAATGCTTTTTGCCATAAGGGCTTCCACTTTTCGTCGCCTGCCGAGTCCATTCGAACCCCAGTGCCTCCAGGCGCCGCTGGCGGTCCTGACTCAAGCGCCCTGCCTTTCCCCCCGCTGGTTATTTACCCAATAGGCCAACGAACGATTCTCAGCCCATCGATTCGGCACATGGCAGTCGCCATGTTGGACCTTGTAGGGTAACAGTTCTTCGAAACATTTATCCCACCAGCCCCTGCGATCCCCGTATCCACGAAGCTCCCTTTGGGCATGAGAAACGCGACCGGATCGTACTAAGGGCCAGCGTTGGGACGCAAGGTACGCTCCCCAGTAACTGGTTCGTACTAGGCATGGTGACTACCTTCCGATAGTTGGCCAACACGATATGCAACAAGGATCCGTCTACATACCATCCGCCAGTGGTGAGTTCGGTGAGTCTCTGCGAGCCAGATCGAATCAGCCCAAACACGACCCATTCGTCGGTTTGCGCTTGGGCAAACGCTTTGCTCAACGTCACGCTATTGTCTTGTGGATGTCAGTGGTCAAAACCCGTCGAGGAGGGCTTTCTTCTTCGCTGCATATTCGTCGTCGGTGATCAACCCGTCGTCGCGAATCTGCTTGAGCCGTTGCAGCTTCCCTTCGAGAGAAGAATCTGGGTAAGCGGAAGGAGGCGATCCCTTCTCCTGGCCACCGTCTACCGGGGGAGCGCCCAGGAAAAGCTGTTGGTAGGCGAGGGCTAACTGTGGAGCCTCAGGGATCAGGAAAGTCCCAATCCCGTTGTCTTCTCGAGGCAGGCTCTGATATGGACCAGGCACAAATTCATAGAGTGCCCCGGCGATCATGTGCAGCGGATCCTGCCACAGCAGCTCACGGATATTCGACATCGTAAAGGCTTCACGATAGTTCCCCAAGATAAGATGCAGCTGCGTATCTTTCACATACCAAGCCCCCGTCGTGATTTCGGTAATCTCTTGTGTCTTCGGGCTCGTCAACCCGAAGACCACCACCTCCGAGGGCTGCGCCTGGGCAAACGCTCGCGTCAGGGTTTCGCTGAGATAGTCCACCTCAGCCGGAGTAAAGGCCGCCAGCGTCGGTCCGTTCGGACCAGGAAAAAAGAGTGCTCCCTGGCCGCGTTTCTGGACATGGATACTGCGCAGGATCGGCTTCCATTGTTCAGCGCTCCAACGGAAGGGATGGGAAAAAGGTTGGGTGCTTTCCGCATGCCGATCCCTCGTGGAAACCTGCAGCCGGACAAATCGATCCGGCTCTTCACACATTCCGCAAACCACCCGACTGGCTGGTACCGCCCCGAGACTACAGGCAACGGCCAGTACAGCCATCATTAACATGGGAGTTGAACGGGCTCGCGTTTCTTTCCCGTCCGCTGTCATCCTGTTTCTCCACAGAAGGCGCGAGTGGCGCAGTGCACAACAATGTCCTCCTCTAGTTTTTCTTCAATAGGCAAAGTCCAACCCGACGAGCATCGTTTGGCCCAACAGATTTCCACATGCCGGAGCGCATGCTCCACTTCCTGGTGTCCCAGCATTTACTGACCCTACGCCTTCCGTCCGGTAGGTGTTGTATTCTGCATGCAGTGCAATATCGGTCCGGGTTGACTGGTGGATGTAATATCGGGCCAGAAACGTATGGGAATCGACGTTATTGTAGTTTTTGGCAAACGTCGGATCTCCTTGGCGGTCATTTCTAATGATGTCATAGCGATATGAGAAGAACCAGCCGGGCATTCCGACCAGCGGCAATTGAGTCGGGTACCAGTCCAACTCGACAAAGCCGCCGTTCCATGAGGCATTCTGGGCGTTGGCAATCCCTTGCGACACAAAGAGATTCTTACTGTCGTTCCCATGCACGAACGCGCCAAAGAGATTCCATTGTCCATCGAAGGTGAAACTCACATCGGCCCCAATTCGATAGAACGGCTGACCGCTCCCCCCAGCGGCCTGGCAGGTGGGACAGGTGGCATTCACCATAGTAGGAGCATTTCCGTACGCGCCGAACATCCCGATGCGCTGGCCGGTAACAATTCCATAGCCCCCAAACGACTGCGTCATATTGCCATAGAAATTCATGTTTCGCCCGCCAGTGCCAGGGGATGCCCCGTTGGGACAGGTCCCATTGGGGCCGCTGCAGCCGCTGAGCGGGCCGGAGAACGTGTTCGTGCTGAGCCCCGCGAGACTGTAACGGAAGTACCCGTCGGTGACCGCCGTTTTGGTAATGCCTGCCATTTCAACCCCAGGTGAATTTTCTCCGATCGCAAAGGAGTTGGGGTTGGCGTAGGTGCTGGTCGATGTCCCGCTGATGTTGGCTGTGTAGGGGGTACCAGCGACATAGTGATAGATTACGAAGGGCGTGTTGAGGGTGGGACTCCGTTTCTCGCTGAAGGGCACATCGAGTTCAAACTTCCCGACCTTCAGATTCATGAGATACGTCCCCGGCTCGCCTTGGACACCAAGAAACCGTTCGAGCCGGTTGAGCCGGACATAAGCAGCCTCCAAATCGCCGTCAGACCCTCCTGTGCCAAAGCCGGCGCTCCCAAGGCCAGGCGTAAACACTAGGCCAAACGAGATGTCGCGGTGCAGGAGGCCAAAGCTTAAAATGTCCAGCCCCGTAAAACCAAACCCACCGGTCGAGCGCCCGCTGCCATCCGTTCGGACACTGGCTGCCTGGTAGCCGACTGTCGTTCGCATTGAGAGGGGCCAGTAGCCCATGGTGATATTTTCGTGAGTGGGAAGGTCCACATCCGCGCCGAATTGATACCCCTGGTCGCGAAATGTGTTGCCGAAGTCATTCAGCTTCGGAAATCCTGGCACGTGGCAGACGTTGCACGGCACTCCGTATTTCCGTGCAAACGCGGGAATGGCATGAGCCTCAGGCACCAGACAGCTGATTTCGTAACTGAACAGGCCGACAAGTGCAAGCACACAGACGAGGAGATGACGTCTTGTAATCGCGCGAATGCTCATGGTTGTGTCCCTTCCTTTCATCCCCGGCATACGCCGGCGCAGGGCATTGATGGTGCCATGGATCCTGTTCCCCTCGAAGCGCTAGGGCCAAGCAACGTTGACCTTCCCCCGTTCGTTACACCAGGGCCAAGAAAGTTGACTCCTGTGCTGCGTGGGGCCTGTCTTACAGGACACTGGCTCCCTTGGCGGCCAGACATCGAACGTCAGCCACGTTTTGCTTGCAATCAAGGTCCCCGCTTCTGCTTCTCCTCGGCCAGGCAACTCTGTCTTGAAAGCACCTACTCTATAGTGACCTTCCGGACTGGGAACTCAAAGTGGGCATCGACCGTCTCATTTGGCTTGACCTCAATCTCCTTCTGGATCACATGCGGCCGATCATAAATAGGATGCGTAGCGTCCATCCTGACAGTCTTGTATCCCTCATGCCAGGCCACCAAGGTGTACTTACCGGGCGGAACCCCGCTGAGCTGAAACTTCCCATCCGCATCGGTGACCGCAAAATACGGATGGTGAAATCCAGCCCAATAGCCGTTCATGTGGGCGTGGATATCGCACTGAAACGGCATCACTCCCCTTCCCTCATACTGGAGAATCGTGTGATTAATTTCCCGGTTAGGCGTGTGCATGACCATATTCAGGACCGACGTACGTTTCTCATCGTAAAAATCTGGGTTGTGGAGAATCGAGTCGAAATTGACCATTGTCACGAATTGGCTGCGGACAAACGGAAAGATGTGCTCGGTGAATTGGCAGGCTTCCGTATTGGGCACCTTGTTCGTCCTATCCTGTCCCATATGGAGCCAGTACTTCTCTGCGGGCGCCTTCCCCTTTTCGATCCGATCGAGATAGACTAGCACCCACCGCACGCGCTTGGTTTGCGGATTCACCTGCAACGCCGAAGACGGCTGCGTTTCGCCACACACCTCTGGATGTATTAGGTCCCCGAATGGCGGAAGGTCGGGAATCTCGCCGTTCCAGCTCGCGACTCCCTTGATCGTCCCGCCGTTCGAGACGTCGATGACCTGATATCCCTCTCCTAGAGCGGAACTCACGACTCCAAGTAGGCAAACACAGGCGGTAGTGATCGCGAGGCACCAGCTACTCTCCCGTTTGCTGGAACCATGCCGTCGTTTAGTGTTCATAGTCACCTCCCATAGATTTTGAGCCTGTGGCAATGCACACAGTCAGGCCATTAATGATTTGCAATGAAAACACAACCACGGAAAATAGAAATTCCTAAAAATATCCAGCCCCGTAAAGCCAAACCGACCTGTCGTGATGCCACTGCCATCCGTTCGGACACTGCCCGCCTGATACCTGACCGTCGCCCGCATTATTGGGAGGGGCCAGTAGCTCATGGTGATATTTTCGTGAGTGGGAAGGTCCACATCCGCGCCGAATTGATACCCCTGTCGCGAAATGTGTTGCCGAAGTCATTCAGCTTCGGAAATCCTGGCACGTGGCAGACGTTGCACGGCACTCCATATTTCCATGCAAACGCGGGAATGGCATGAGCCTCAGGCACCATGAAGCTGATTTCGTAAGTGACCAGGCCGATAAAAGCAAGCATACAGAGGACGAGGCCACGTATCGCGCGAATGCTCATGGTTGTGTCCCTTCCTTTCATCCCCGGCATACGCCGGCGCAGGGCATTGATGGTGCCATGGATCCTGTTCCCCTCGAAGCGCTAGGGCCAAGCAACGTGATGCTACGACTGTGCGGCGCAAAATGTTCGGACATAGGCCACGACCTTCCACCCTTCCTCTTCCGACAGCGTATCGGGGATGAGTCGCTGCATCCCTGTGCCTGAACTGCCATATTTCATAATCCAAAACAGTTCCCCGTCTTCCCGCTCTTTCTGAAAAGCGCAGTTCGTAAAATCACGTGGCGGATGCTCTTGCTGCACTGACGCACCAGGCCCGTCGCCTTGGCCGCTGATCCCGTGACAGAAAGAACAACGCCCTTTGCCTTCGTAGAGCGCTTTACCCGCTGCGACGATTTCGGGTTGGGCTGTGCGAGCCTCTCCAAATGGGGACTTATAGCTGAGGGCCTCCTTCATTACGGAGGGGGGGAGTCGCTCTTTGTTTTCGATAGACTGGCGCGGGGCGCAAGCGGCTATACTGACCACGGCCATCATGGCCGGGAGTATGAAATATCCTAAAAGATTTCGGTGGCACATCGAAACACCTCTTCCCCGCATGAGCCTTGCCACGTTACTGATCAGTTCACTAAATAGTGCGTAGTATGCTATCATGCTGGCATGCCCAGGCGAACGGATGCCAGGACATTGGAGTCGTCGGCGCTGCACCTGTTGCGTCGCCAGGCGGTGCGGGTGGTCCGCGGCGGGATGTCGC
>JANYBU010000001.1 GCA_025360665.1 Nitrospira sp. | reverse complement strand
CTTCATCATTGGGCATGTCACCAAAGAAGGCGCGATCGCCGGACCGCGGCTGTTGGAACATATCGTCGATACGGTGCTCTATTTTGAAGGAGACAAGGGCCACAGTTTTCGTATTCTTCGCGCGGTGAAGAATCGCTTTGGCTCGACCAACGAGATCGGCGTGTTCGAAATGAAAGATTCCGGGTTGGAGGAAGTGAGCAACCCCTCCGAGTTATTCCTGGCGGAACGGTCCCAACGCACGACGGGATCGGTGGTGGTATCCAGTCTCGAAGGATCGCGGCCAATCCTGGTCGAACTACAAGCATTGGTGTCCTCCACGAGTTATGCGATGCCGAAACGCATGGCGAATGGCGTGGAGCAGAATCGGGTATCGCTGTTGCTCGCGGTCATGGAGAAGCGGCTGGGTATGCATCTCTCCGGACAAGACGTCTATGTAAATGTCGTCGGTGGGATGCATATCGATGAGCCGGCCATCGATTTGGGCATTGTGGCGGCGGTCACGTCGAGTTTGCGCGAAGTGCCGATTGAGCCGGGATTGTTGGTGTTGGGCGAGGTGGGGCTCGGCGGTGAAGTGCGCGCGATCAGTCAGGCTGAGATGAGGATTCGTGAAGCGGCAAAGATGGGATTCAAACGCTGCCTGTTGCCGGAACGGAATTTGGCCAAGCTGGAACCTATCGATGGGATTGAATTGATTGGGATTAGAGAAGTGGGGGAGGCATTGGATGTGGTTCTGGCGTAGCGCGCAAGTTAAAAGTAGAAAGTTAAAAGGAAAAAGTGAAGGCATCAGCCTAGTTGCCTTTCGCATTTTTACTGTTGCCTTAGCCGTGCTGGCCGGCTGCACTACGACTCCGCCGCGTGAAGAAAGGCAGCTCAAGCAGGCGACGGTGGAGGAGCTGACGGCGTTGCTGAGTCAGCGGGAAGCGTCGATCCAGACGATGAAGGGCCTCTTCAGCGCGAAGGTGCGGGGAGGCATCATCCCCATTGCGTCGCGGATGGAGGGAGCGTTGTACTATCGCCGTCCGAACGCCATGCGCCTGCGAGGGTTCACTCCGGTCGGCAGCGAACTCTTCGAATTTGTGCAGGCTGATGATCAGTTCAGGTTGCGATTGCCGACGAGGGGCCGTGTCCTGTCAGGCAGTTTGTCCGACATGAGCGAGATGGGAAAGCTCGCTCGGCCGTTTCAATTGAGCGTCTGGGCGATGAGTGGCGTGTTGGGCACCGGCACGATTGCGAAGGACGAGACGGCCGCACTCGTGGAGGACGGGGATCGTTACCGGCTAGAGGTCTCGGGCCCTTCTCCCAACGGGGCGCAGACGATGCGCCGACGGCTGTGGTTTGAGCGGCAGACATGGCTCGTCGTGCGAGAAGATCGGCTCACGGAGTCTGGTGCCGTGGAAGCGACCATTCAGTTCGAGGACTTCCGTACGATCGGCCAGGCGGAGGCGACCTCAAGCGCCGGCGATGGGCGGGTGCTAAGGCCGTTTAAGATTTCATTGGAAGATGGGAAGGGACAGGGGAGCGTGGAGGTGACGTTTCACGAAATGATTCCGAATCAACCGTTGAGCGCCACCGACCTCGCGCAGCTCTAGCAGGATGCTGAAACAGTCCGCCAGCCTGTCTTGTTCATTTGGTCTGTTCGGTCTGTCTGGTCTGTCTCGTTTAATTGGTTTGTTTGGTTTGTCTTGTTTATTTGGTTGAGCCAGACTAACCGCATAAACCAGATGAACCAGATAAACAAAACAAACCAGATCAACAAGATAGACCGGGCTTGCCCCACACGTGTAGACCATCGAAGCTCTAGCGTGCCAACATAGTTTTTTGTAGACGGGTAGCAGTGATGAAAGTATTGGCAGTTGAAACGGCAACCTCATGGCAGAGTGTGGCGATCCTCGATGACTCGCGCGTCCTTGCTCGTCATGACCAGGACGCGGCTGGATCGCATGCCAAACTGTTGCTGCCCACGATCGATCGGTTGTTTCGTGAAACGGGTATGACGCTCACGCAGTTGGATGGCCTCGTCGTGTCGATCGGTCCCGGATCCTTTACGGGACTTCGCGTCGGCCTGGCAACGCTCCTCGGGTTCCGGACGATCAGTCAGCTCCCTTTGGCAGTGGTACCGACACTTGAAGGCATGGCCTGGAATCTCAGAGGAACCTCGACCCCGCTCTGCCCCATTCTCAACAGCCGTCGAGGGGAACTCTATTGGGCGCTGTTCCGCTGGACCAGCGAGGATCGGCTGGAGCGAGTGATGTCGGAACAGGTGGGCACGCCTGTCATGCTGGGGAGCAGCCTCACAGGATCGGCTCTCGTCTTTGGCGAAGGTTGGACCACCGAAGCCTCAGCCATCCGTGCGTCGGTTCCTTCCTCCGCCACGATCGCCGCGGCGCCGGACACTGTTATGAAACCCTCGGCCGTCTCGATCGGGTTGGCGGGGATTGAGCGGCTCCGACGAGGTGAGCATGCAGGAACCGGCATCAGTCCGCTGTATGTGCAACGCACAGCAGCAGAACTGAAGTACGAAGAGTCCGGCGGCCTGTCGCCGGTAGTCTTACGGCAGGAACGGGTGGCAAGAAAAATGAAAGCGCGTGTGGCGGCGGCACGGATTCCGTTGGCGCGGGCTCGGGTCACTCGTGGGAGGGGCGCGGGCGGGACTCGGGATGGGGCGTGACGATCCGGCGAGGTCCTAGCAGGATGCTCAAAAAGGCCGTTCAGCAAGGCCGCAGCGAGTGAAGGGCCGGGCGTACCCTCTGGGGTACGTTGAGGGTCTGAACGATGCGAGAACGACGCTGGCGGACTGTTTCAGCATCCTGCCACAGGGGGAGTGGTGATGGGCGAATGGGTGATCGAGCCGGCGACCGTCGAGGCGGTGCCGGATATTCTGCAGATCGAAGAAGCTTGCTTCTCGTCCCCCTGGACGCGCAAAATGTTGGAAGCGGAACTGAACGGAAATCCCTTCGCGCATTTTCTGTTGGCGAAGCAGGTGCCGCCGGGCGAAGTTGGTTCCGTCTCGATTGTTGGGTATCTCTGTTTCTGGGTCGTCTTCGAGGAAGTACGGCTGATGAACCTGGCGGTCATCGAGTCGATGCGGCACAAGGGCATCGCTAGAGCCTTGGTCCTACAGGCTCTGGAGGTGGGGCAGGCACAAGCGGCGATGCGCGCCGTGCTCGAGGTGCGGGCCTCGAACCATGCCGCGCACGCGCTCTACCGAAGTCTTGGGTTTCGCGACGTGTCGACCCGACCAACGTACTATACCAATCCTATAGAAGATGCGTTGCTGATGGGATTGGACCCGATTGTGTCGGAGTCAGGTCGATTGACATACGAAGTCGGTCGTGAGGGAGGACGTATTAGGCCGCTGCAGTAATCTCATAACCAGGAGGTGCGACATGCTGACAGACAGTATGATTGCGGAACGGCTGCGCCAATCTAGTCATGAATTCCGTGTAATGGAAGAGGCGCACCACCGTCTGGACCTGGAATTGATCAAATTACAGAAGCGCCACGTGCTGACTCCGGCCGAAGAGCTGTCCATGAAGCAGTTACACAAAGAGAAGTTGGCGAAGAAAGACAAGATGGCCGAGCTGGTTCGTGTCTGTCGAGACCAGGAGCTGCAGGCCGCTCCACAGTGAGGAGCATCGTCGTGGGGCTTGGGTCGACCAGCAACCGGGACCAGAGTCATGGCACAGATTCTCAATCCCCTTGCCGCACATATCCAGACTGTCAAGAAGCGTTTGATCATCATTGGGGCCACGATTCTGGTGGCCCTGATGGTGTCCTTTGCCTTTTCCGGCGAGATGGTTGCGTGGTTGAATCGTCCGTTTCCCAACCCGCTGGTGTTCTATGGACCGACGGAAGCCTTGTTCGCCTCGATCAAAGTGTCGTTTCTGGCGGCGATCCTGGCGAGTCTGCCGGTGATCTTCTATCAGTGTTGGAAGCTTATTGAACCAGCGCTGCTTCCCAAGGAGCAGCGCTGGGGCATTCCGTTGTTTGCGCTGGCGGGAACGCTCTTTGCCTTCGGTTTGATCTTTTGCAATCTCGTGATTCTCCCGCTGGTCATCGATTTCTTCGTCAGCTTCGGCATGGATCACGACGTTACCCCGCAATTGAGCGTCGGCACCTACATCGATTTCAACGTCAAATTTCTGCTGATATTCGGCTGCGCGTTTGAGTTACCGCTGGTGCTCACCATCCTGGCGCGGGTCGGCGTGGTCTCGGCCCAGGAGTTAGCGAAGTACAGGAAACACGCGATCATCGCCGCGTTGATCCTGTCGGCCGTCGTCACGCCCGATGCGACACTCTTTACCATGCTCTTGATGGCCGGGCCCTTGATCGTGTTGTATGAGATCGGAATTCTTGGCGCACGCATCTTTGGACGGAGGGGCCCGACCGAAGTGAGCTTGCCGCTTGATCCGGATTTGCCGATAGGACCGGCCGGGCAGCGGGTTCGATAGTAGGATGCTGGAAAAGTCCGCCAGTCTTTCTTGTTCATTTGGTCTATTCGGTCTGTTTGGTTTGTTTGGTTGCATGAGACTAACCAGATAACCAGAGAGACCGGGCTTGCCCCAGACGTACAGGCTATCGAAGTTTTGTTGTGCCGAAATGATTTTTCCGCAGCCTGATAGAAGCTGGTAAGGGATAACGGGGTAGGAGATAGATGATGATTTGGGCTCGGATTATACCTACGGTCCTTGCGCTGACGATATGGAGTGCAGGCGGATTTTTGGGGGCTGCGACTCAGGCACCCTCGCCGGTCCCACCATCTCCGCAGGAAGCCACTGGCCATGGGGAAAGCCAGCCTCAATACGATCCCTCCGGTCAGCAGGCCGCGAGCATTCAGGCGCTCACGTCTGTCGGGAACGACCTAGTCTATGCCGGCTCGTTTGGCCTTGGTTTATTCCGCAGCGAGGATCGCGGCGTCAACTGGACGAAATCGGATCAGGGCGTCACCGATCCTTTTATACTGACCCTTACCACGGGGAGAGACGGCGCGATCTATGCCGGAACCTTCCGTGGCGGGGTCTTTCGTTCGCGCGATCGAGGGAAGAGCTGGCAGGCGATCAATAGCGGGCTCAAGCGCCTAGAAATCAAAGCCCTTCTTGCTGTGAATGAGGGGGTGTACGCAGGAACAGCTGATGGGGTCTATCGACTCGCCGCTGCTGACCGTTGGTCGGTGGTCACCACCGGTCTCGACGATATCCTGGTCCATGCGTTGGCCCTTTCGTCCGACGGAACGCTGTTTGCCGGAACCTCAGGAGAAGGCGTCGTGCGATTTAAGGCTCGTTCGACCGGCTGGGTGCGCCAGCAACATGGGCTCAAAGATCATGAAGGTATGACGGAGAACTTTATTCGCGTGTTGACGATCGATCCCGAGGGTGACATCTATGCCGGCACGTTCGATGGCGGCGTCTTTCGCAGTGCCGATGCGGGCGTCACCTGGCAGCCCATCAGCCGAGCATTGCCGAACGACTCGATCCGCGGGATCTTGTTCAATAGTCGGGGGCTCTTTGTGGCGACGGGGCACGGCATTTTCAAAACGACCGACAAGGGGCGTCAGTGGGTGCCGCTCAATAAGGGGTTGGCGAGTATGGCCATCCAAGTCTTGATCGAGTCCGGCGCCGGATTGCTGTATGCGGGTACGAGCGACGGGGCATTTCGAAGCGACGACGACGGACGGACGTGGAATCCCATTAATCAGGGTCTTGAGGGAGAGGCGGCCCCGTCACCCTTCCGTTTTCGCTAACCAAGATAAGGAGAGAGGACGATGTCAGAGCCGACAGAGAACACGCGAGCCACCATTACTGTCAGCAGCAAGGGAGCCCAGCTGGGTGAGATTGTTCTGAGATTTTATCACGATGTGACGCCAGGGCATGTGAAGAACTTCACGAAGTTGGCCCAAGAGGGTTTCTATAACGGTACAAGCTTTCATCGAGTTATTCCAGGATTCATGATCCAGGGCGGCGATCCCAACAGCAAGAATCCGGACCGTGCGTCACATGGCACGGGTGGACCGGGCTATCAGATCAAGGCCGAGTTCAACAGCAAGCCGCACAAGCGCGGGGTACTGTCCATGGCGCGCTCGAACGAGCCGGACAGTGCCGGCTCGCAGTTTTTCATCTGTGTCGCGGACGCGAACTTTCTCGATTGGCAGTACACCGCGTTCGGCGAAGTGGTCAGCGGGATGGACGTGGTGGACAAGGTGGTCGGCATGAAGCGGGACGGCCGGGACAATCCCCTCGAACGAGTCGAGATGACGGTCACGATTACGGAATAGCGTGAGGGGTTAGGGGTAAGGCGTGAGGGGTTTAGACCGAAGAGAATATGGACTGCCGGATTCAGTGTGGGAGGCGTTCAGGGCGATCACCTCACGCCTCGCGCCTTACGTCTTACTGGTTCTCGCAGGCTGCGCCATTCCCATGGTGCCCTATCGTGCGGTCTATGAAGATCCGGTGAACTATGTTCGACTGGAGGTGGATGATTCCGTCCTGCCGGAGTGGCCTCCCAGTGCGCATGCGCATCCGAAGGTGATGCGTGCCGAGGAGGTGGCTCGTATCCTCGGCGGCATCTCGGTCAAAGAACATCGGATCTGGCTACAGAAATGGCTGCAGGGCGAGGCGCCGCTGATGCCGGCGTTTCGTCCTGAGGAAATCACCCTCTTGTCTCAGCAGATCGCAGAGGCCTTCGCCCTTGCCCAACTGGACGAACGCGTGACGTTTTATCTCAGCCAACCGCAAACGTCCGTCAAGCGCATCATCACCACTGGCGGCGTCTATCTCCACGGCATGGAGTTGCATTTCATTTTGGGGAATTGGCAGGTCCTCTACGGCATCCCGACCTATGGAATGATCTACGATCGGCGCTATCCCATGCGACCGACGGCCGCAAAGGGATTCAATCTCTTTTTCGATCCCAGTGAGGCGACGGTCATACAACAGCACAGCTTCTTGGATACGGTGTTGGCTAACACCACCGATGAATTGGTGATCGATCTTACGAAAGTTGTCTCTGGCCCTATCGCGGCGCTATCAGGAGCCGTGAAACGTTAGGCGTGAAACGTGAAACGAGGGTCAGCCGCAGCAAGCGAGGTAGGCTGAGGTCAAGGTTGAGCGAAGATCCGACTCTCTTTATCTCAACCTTATCCTGAGTCTCAACCTACCTCGTCTCGGCAGGCTTTTTCGGCATCCTGCCAGTCTCGCTTGTCATGCCCGTCGCTCGTATGCGGACGTTCCCTTTATCTTGCGATTGCTGAACGGGAAAAGCGGGTAATTCCCTGTCAAGACACAGACTTAGTAGATTTCATGCAGGTGATTCGGTAAGATGGCATACTCGTGGTAATGATGCGGTATACCCACCAGCATAATCGATCCAGGGAGCAGGAGTGGTCCGAATTCGCGTTGTGGTCGCCCTTATTGCCATTCTGCTGATCGGCGGCGGCGCGTTTCTCATTTTCTCGCCCTACCTGACTGGCGACGATTATCTCAAAGATTTTTTCCTCCAGCAGCTGGAGCAGAGTATCGGACGCAAGATTGACGTCCATCGCATCAAGCTGGTCCTCTTCCCCCGCATCCGATTGGAACTGACGCAGGTTGCGATTCACGATCGGAATTCCGATGATATCTTGTTATCGGCCAAGAAGCTGGATTTGGTCTTGCGGCTTTTCCCGCTGTTGCGCAAACAGGTGGTGGGGAAGCGCCTGCTCATCGAAGAACCGACCCTCACGCTTCGGCGCAATCGTAGTGGGCACTGGAATCTCCTTGATCAAGTCGTCCAAGGGGGGACAGCCGACCAGGATGCCATGCAGACGATCAGCCAGATTTTCCGAATCCGTGAAGCAACGCTGGTGAATGGGAAGTTGATTATCATCGACGACGCACGCCCTGACGGGACTCGATCGATGACATTGGAGTCGGTGGAGGCGTCGCTGGTCATCAGAGCGGAGCGGGGACAGGCGGAGCTGCACGTCTCTGCCGGTCATGCGGGCGGCAAAGGCCTTTCTGCCATCTCCCTGGCCGGGACGATCAGCGCCGCCCAGCGGCAGAAGCTGGCGATCGACGATTCCTCTGCTTTGCAGGCTACACTCCAATTCGATGGCACATTCGAAGCGGCCAATCTGAATCTTCGGGAGGTGGCAGACTTCTTCGGGCCCCGCCCGGTTCCGGAGCAGTTGCAGGGCGTCGTCAATGTGCACAGTCACGTTCGGGCTGTGCCTGGTGTTGCGGGCTATGATGTGGTGCTGTCCGATCTGTCCGCGAATCTCGAACAGCTGAGGCTCACAGGTCAAGCGAGCCTCTCCGGTTTGCTGACGCCTCAGCCCACGTTTGCGTTGACCTTTGCGGCACCCCCGATCCAATTGAGCCAGTTGCTCACGACCGTGCCGGCCGAGTGGGTGCATCCGCGGCTGCCGGCGATCATTCAGGACCGGGAGATCGACGGGATGGTGGAGATTGTCTCGGCGACCGTCACAGGATCGGCGGCTGCGGGGCCGCAGCTGTCGTTGACGGGGGAGTTTCGCGTGAAACAGGGGCAAGCCCTGATCGGAGGCAGTCATGTCCCTGCCAAGGATTTGGCTGCGGTGGTGTCGGTCGAAGCCGGTCGTCTCAGGGTGTCGAATCTGAGCGGACTCTATGGCACGATCCATATGAATGAGAGCAAGGCACTCGTCTCATTTTTGGAGGAAGGGCCCTGGCTTGAGATGGACATTACCGGGGCGATGTCCGCCGCAGACCTGTTACAGTTTCTCTCGAAGACCGTCAAGTCGGAACAGCTGTCGCGTGTGTTGGCCGCCTCGCGTGATGTCGAAGGCAATGCCGCTCCCACATTTCGTTTGGTCGGCCCCCTCAATCAGCCGGGTGGCGTCACGTTTGCCGGGGGAGAGATTACCGTTGAGCGTGTCAGTCTGACCCATCCGTCGTTGCCCGAGCGGCTAACGGAACTGCAGGGCCGGTTCGTGCTGTCGGATGGCGGGACACTGTTCGATCAGGTGACGGGACATTTTGGCGATCTGGCCTTGCAGGTCAGCGGGGGCATCACGGGGGGCAGTGGCAGCACCTTTCAGGATTTCCTGATTCGGGTCAATGGCGATGCGAACCATATGGCCAAGTTGCTGCCCTCGAACGCCATTCCAGCCGGGGTGATCGATGGCTTGGTCAACGGCGCAGTGGTGTTGACCGGACCGACCCTGTCGCCGCACATACGGGGTGAGGTCGTCCTGACCGAATCAAAAGTGACGCTTCCCGGTCTGGTCGAAAAGCCGACCGGCGCCCAGGCAACCGTGGAATTCGAGGGCATGATTCCACAGGGCTCCGGGGTCTTACTCGATCGGCTTGAGCTGATCGTGCCGCCGATCCGACTGCCGGTCAAAGGCAAAATTCAACTGGGTGAACAATTCTCCATCGATGCGGCGCTTTCGACCGGCACGCTGTCATTGTCCCGCGTGCCGGAATGGATTGCGAAGGGAGGGTTTGAGGCGGGGAATATCGAATTGTCGCTCGACATGAAGGGGAAGGGTCTCGATTGGAAAACCTGGAGGACCACCGGGTGGCTCGCATTGACCAACGGTCTGATGAACGCCAAGAGGGCCGAGGGACCCATCCAGGATTTGTATCTGCGGGTCCACTTCGTGAAAAACGGCGCGGAGATCAAGCGGTTATCGTTTCGCCTGCTTGACAGCGACGTGGCGCTGGAAGGGACGATCCGCAACTGGGCGGCGAAACCCACGATTACCGCCAAGATCGAGTCCAATCAGATGGATCTCGACCTCCTCATTCCGAAAGCCGAGCGGTCACCCATTCGAGAGCTTTTGGAAACCCTCGCTGCCACCAGCAAGGTCATTGCAACTGCGTCAATGGCGCGCGGACACTATAAACATCTCAAATTTGGAAGCCTTTCAGCCCGCATCATGATTCAAGACGGCGTGCTCGATGTGGATCGTGTGTCCGGCCAATTGCCCAGTGGGGAAGTCGCCGGACGTATTGTGGTGCAACTGCCGCGCAAGGAGCCAGCCGACGCTGAGCTGTCGGTTCGGGTGACGGGCTTGTTGCTGGAAGATGTGTTGAAATTTTTGGGCCCGAAAGCGGGAATGGCTACGGGGAAAGCTCGCGTGACGGGGACGATCCGCGGGCATGGGAGGAATCCGCACGGGCTGTATCCTACGCTGAACGGCAAGGTGGACGTCCTGCTTGAAAACGGACGCTTCTTTAAATCGCAGGAACGGGCGATTTGGAAAATCATCAGCATTCTAAATTTGCCGGCGGTGCTGCAGGGGAAGGTGGATCTGGAAAAAGATGGACTGTCCTATAACAAGATCACGGCGACGGTTCTCGCGCGGAACGGGCTCTTCGAGACCGAGAACTTGATCATCGATAGCCCGATCGTCAAGATTACCGCTGCAGGCAACTATGATCTGCCGACGGATCAAATCGATATGGTCTGGGCCGTCAGTCCGTTCGGGTCATATTCGCAATTCCTGAAATCGATTCCACTCTTCGGACGGCTCTTTGCCGGTGATCGCAAAGGCATTGCCACTGCGCTGTTTTCCGTCAAAGGGTCATTCGAGGACCCGGAGGTGACGTACCTGCCGATGAAGTCGTTCGCCACCGGCTTGACGGGCCTGGCGCAACTGGCCTTCGACATCTTGAAAAACACGGTTATGCTGCCGATTGATCTGATGACGCCTGATGAGGATCAAGGTACTGTCAAGGACACCATGCCCGCGCCTGAACCGGTTCCATCCGCGCCTTGACCGACCTCCCCCCCCGTGCTAGATTCCGACCTGCATTCACTATGGCGTCATCCACTTCGCAATCTCAACGTGCCACGGTCTTCATCGCTGCCAGCGAGGCGGACGCCAATTTATATTACGCGACGAAGTTTATCGCGCCGGACCCCTTTATCTATTTGGAGATTAAAGGGGAGCGGATTCTGGTGATGAGCGATCTCGAAATGGATCGGGCGAAGAGCCAATCGTCCGTCGATCGGGTGCTCTCGTATTCGGAGGTCGAAGGACGAGCCAAGACGCAAGGCATCGCCGAGCCAGGTACGGTCGAGGTCGTCCATATCCTCTTGAGAGAAGCCGGCATCACACAGATTCTGGTCCCGGCGAACTTTCCCTACGGCCATGCCGTTAAGTTCCAATCCTTGGGGTATCAGCTCCATCCGAAGCGAGAGCCATTCTACGAACAGCGTGTGGTGAAGACCGCCGAAGAAGTACGCTATATCGAAGCAGCCCAGCGCGCGACGGAGCAGGCGGTCGCGGCCGCCCATGACATGCTGCGTCAGGCCTCGATCGAGAAGGATCAACTGTGGTTCGATGGGATGCCTTTGACGTCGGAGCGGGTGAAGAAGCTGATCAATGTGACATTGATGGAGTGCGACTGTGTTGCCCAGCATACCATCGTCGCCGCGGGCGAGCAGGCCTGCGACCCACACAACGAAGGCAGTGGGCCGTTGCCGGCTCACCGTAGTATTATCTTCGACGTGTTTCCTCGTTCAGCCACCAACCGGTATTTCGCCGACATGTCCAGGACCGTGGTGCGTGGGACCCCGAGCCTCGAACTGAAGCGGCTCTACCAGACGGTCCTGGATGCGCAGGAAGAGGCCACCACGAAAGTCAAAGATGGGGCTGATGGAAAGAGGATTCATCAAGGTATCTGCACCAGATTCGAAAAAGCCGGGTACAAGACCGGCCTCGTCAATGGACGGATGCAGGGCTATTTCCACGGCACCGGCCACGGGGTCGGACTCGACATCCATGAAATGCCGCGCATCAGCCGCACCGGGTCACGGCTCCAAGAAGGCCACGTCGTCACTGTCGAGCCAGGCCTGTACTATCCTGGTCTTGGGGCCGTCCGCATCGAAGACATGGTGCTTGTCACGAAAGACGGGTGCCGCAATCTGACGAACTTCCCCAAGACCTTCGAGTTGGGCTGAACAAGACGTCTCACGTTTTACGTCTTCTATGCGCCTCACTTTTACCATCCAACGATTCAATCCCGAAGTCGATTCCACTGCCCATCCTCAAGAAATCCGGCTCGACGTCGGGCGCGGGATGACCGTCCTCGACGCGCTCATCCGCATCAAGCAGGAGTGTGACGGGAGTCTGGCACTCCGCTATTCTTGCCGCTCCGCGATCTGCGGGTCTTGTGCCATGACCATCAACGGCAGCGAGAAACTGGCCTGCCGCACCTCCCTCCGCAAAGAACTTGAGCGACATGGGCACATCACGGTCGCGCCGCTTCGCAACTTGCCGGTGATCAAGGACCTGGTCGTGGATATGACGTCCTTCTGGGAGAAGATCCGTGACGTGCATCCCTGGCTGGTGTCGGTTGTTCGGCCTGCGCGTGAGGGCGTGCCTGCTCCGACAAAGGCGCCGGACCATGCCAATCCACAGTTTCACAATGTGGATGCCTGCATCATGTGCGGCGCCTGCGTCGCGGCTTGTACTGTGTATGAAGTCTCGAAGGGGTTTGTCGGCCCTGCAGCTTTGGCGAAGGCCGATCGCTTTCTCTCCGACCCACGCGAATCCCCTTCGGCGACCCGTGCCAGGCTTTCGGCTCTCCAAGACGAAAATGGGATCTGGGATTGCACGCGCTGCAACTTCTGCGTAGAGGTCTGTCCGAAAGATGTGAAACCGATGGAGGCGATCGTCCGGTTGCGGCGGGCCTCGCTCGAACGCGGATTGACGAAGACCGGCGGCGCGCGGCACATCCTTGGCTTTACCGATCTGGTCGAACAGCAAGGGCGTTTGAACGAAGCGATCATGCCGCTGAAAGTGGTTGGGTTCGCACCGCGTGGCTTGCTGCGCATCTTGCCTCGGGGTATCAAGATGTTATTCAAAGGGAAAATCCCCAATCCCCTCGGACATGCGCTTCCTGGGCTCAGTCATCTTCAGGCCCTCATGCGACGAGTGCGACATGCTACGCCTCCAGCCTGACGCCCATGGCCTGGACCTTTCGCTTTCTTGAAGAGATTGCCCTGGCCGATATCGCCTTCGAAGCCGAAGGGGAGTCGGTCGAGGAGGTCTTTCGCGGTGCGACGCAGGCCCTCCTTGAGAGTATGGCGAACCCTGCTACGGTGACGGGAGGATGGGAGCGCGCGATTGAACGGACCGATGTGGACCCGTCGGCGCTCTTGTTCGATTGGTTGTCGGAGGTGGTCTACTGGAAGGACGCCGCAGGAGTGGTCTTCCGAGAGGCGCCGCTCACCCTGACGCGGGAGGGTGACGTCTGGCTATTGCGAGCACGTCTGATCGGCGCGCCGGTGGATCAGCAGACACAAGAACTCCACGCCGATGTGAAAGGGGTCACGAAACATCTCTACGAGCTCAAGCAGACAGGCGGTCGCTGGAAGGTACGCGTGGTACTCGACGTCTGAAGCGTCACAGACCAGATAGACCAGACAGACCAGATAAACCATCTCTGATATGAACCTCAACACCGACATGACGGTCAATCGGATCACGGACGAGATTTGGGAAATCCCCACGTCTGAAAAACCTGGGCGGTTTCAAGTTCCAAGTGCAACGGGTGAAGGATGGCGCAGGTGCGCGTAGACTTCCAGGGGCGTGGCAAAGTCGAGACATTTCCTCGGGCGCGTGTTCAACCGATGGGCGATGGCGTTCAACGCGCGCTGCGTGTA
>JANYBU010000100.1 GCA_025360665.1 Nitrospira sp. | reverse complement strand
GATTATTATTGATGCGCTCAAGCGGTCCTCCGCGAATCGCATCACCGCGGTCATCCCGTATTTCGGCTATGCTCGTCAGGATCGCAAAGATCAGCCACGTGTGCCGATTTCAGCGAAGCTCGTGGCCGATCTCATCAGCACCGCCGGTACTGATCGGGTGCTGACGATGGACCTTCATGCGGGGCAGATTCAGGGATTCTTCAATATACCGGTGGACCATCTCTATGCGCTACCTGTATTGTTGGATTACATTACGAAGCAGAAAGTGAACGACCTGGTGGTTGTGTCGCCGGACGCCGGTGGAGTGGAACGGGCCCGTGCGTTTGCGAAGCGGCTTCAAGCGAACTTGGCGATTATCGACAAGCGGCGTGAAGGACCAAACCAGACGCAGATTATGAACATCATCGGCGACGTCGCAGGCAAGAGTGCGCTGTTACTGGACGACATGATCGACACGGCCGGCACCATTGTGAAGGGGGCTCAGGCTTGTATGGATAAAGGGGCTCGGGAGGTGTGGACCGCTTGTACCCATGCGGTGCTCACCGGGCCGGCGTTAGACCGGATTCAGCAATCCTGCCTGAAGCAGGTAATCGTGACCAATTCGATTCCGCTGCGGGGCAAAGAACAGATTTGCCCAAAGCTACATCAGTTATCGATCGCGCCACTGTTAGGAGAGGCGATTCGACGTATCCATGAAGATGAGTCGGTGAGTTCATTGTTTGCCTAACTCGAGATCGAGGCATCTGAAGACCAGCGAGAAGGGGACGGAGGCGTATCATGAAATTTGAACTAGCAGTCACGGTGAGAGAGAAAACGGGGAAAGGTGCGGCGCGCCAGCTTCGGCGGGATGGCAAGGTCCCAGGCGTATTGTATGGGCAGGGCGAATGCCTGCTCTTGACGATTGAACCCGACAGCCTGGTCAAGATTTTAAAGGCACAGGCAGGGGGGGCCGCGCTCGTGTCGCTCACGCTCAGCGGTGCGAAGTCGAAACCCAACCGAACCGCACTCTTGCGCGATTTCCAGGTCGATCCTGTCGAAGGGAATGTGTTGCATGCGGATCTGTTTGAAATTTCGATGAACAAGCCGATTCGCGTGAAGGTGCCCCTGCATTTGACCGGCGGGATGCCTGCGGGCGTCAAGGAAGGCGGCATCCTCCACCACAATATGCGCGAGTTGCACATTGAGTGTCTGCCGGCTGCTTTGCCGGACTTCATCGAAGTCGATGCCTCGGGGCTCAACATTGCTCAAGGTCTCCATCTGAAAGACGTGGCTACGCGCGAAGGGATTCGCTATCTCGACGATCCCGAGCAGATGGTCGTGAGTGTGGCTGCGCCGATGACGGAAGCCAAACTCGAATCGCTCCTCGCGAGCGGCGTAGCCGCACCGGAGGGTGCGAAAGAGCCTGAGGTGGCCACGAAGGGCAAAGTGGCGGGTGAAGCCGCTGAAGGTGGCGATGCGGCAAAAGCCGGTGCGACTGCTGCTGTTGCTGATGCAAAAGGCGGCGAGAAAAAAGGCGCTGCAGCGCCAAAAGCTGAGAAGAAAGAAGCCGAAAAGAAGAAGTAACCTTGCGCCTCATCGTTGGGCTGGGCAATCCGGGTGCTGCCTATGCCCAAACCCGCCACAACGTCGGCATGTGGGTCATCGAGCGGGCAGCGGCTCGGTGGTCCATCCGTCTCGCCAAGCGTGGCGTGGCTCATCGTGGATCGGGACGGCTTGGGTCAGAACTCCTCGAACTCGCCGGCACCCTCGACTGGATGAACATCACTGGTCCTCCGCTCAAGGGCCTCCTTCGAGAATTCATGCTCACCGCTGATGACCTCATTCTCATCCATGACGATCTCGACCTTGAGCCGGGACGTCTCCGGATCAAGCAAGCCGGCGGTCATGGTGGGCACAACGGCATCAAATCTGTCGTCGAGGCGTTGGGGACGCCGGAGTTTGTCAGGCTCAAGATAGGAATCGGACGTCCGGCACCGCGTCAGGATTCGGCGGACTATGTGCTGCAGGCGTTCACGAGAGAAGACCTCGAGGTGTTGAATCCCTGTCTCGATCGCGCTGTCGATGCGTTGGAATGTCTGATCCACCGGGGGACAGCCGTGGCGATGAATCAGTTTAATGTGCGTGAACGAGAGGAAAGTGATGAGTGATGAGTTTGGCATCCGAGGATGTTCTGGCTCGTCAGTGATCACACATCACCCATCACGGAGGAATCAATGGGACTCTGTTGCGGCATGATCGGACTCCCGAACGTCGGTAAGACCACCGTCTTCAATGCGCTTACGGGTAGCGCCGCATTGGCGGCCAACTATCCCTTCGCGACCGTCGATCCCAATACCGGCATCGCCCTGGTGCCGGATCCGCGACTGGGAGTCCTCACCGATCTCTTTAAGTCGAAGAAGACGACCTATAGCACGCTGGAGGTTCGCGATATTGCCGGCCTGGTCGAAGGGGCGAACAAGGGTGAAGGTCTTGGCAATCAGTTTCTCGGACACATCCGCGAAGTCGATGCACTTCTCCATGTCGTTCGCTGTTTTCAGGGAACGGATGTCGTGCACGTCAGCGGAGGGGTAAATCCACTTCGCGACATCGGCATCGTTGAAACCGAGTTGCTGTTGGCCGACCTCGACACGCTCGATCGGCGGAAGCAAAAGACGGAAAAGAAAGTTCGAGCAGGCGATAAGAAGGCCGCGTTTGAGTTGGCGTTCATCGACAAACTGATCGGATTGCTCGACAAGG
>JANYBU010000096.1 GCA_025360665.1 Nitrospira sp. | reverse complement strand
TGCGTCGGGGACCGCGACCTTGCAGGCGGCGGTGGTGGGGACTCCCATGGTGTTGCTGTACAAGACGTCGCCGTTGACGTATCGGCTGGCGCGTTGGTTGATCAATGTGAAATGGATTGGGCTCGTCAATTTGGTGGCCGGCCGATCGGTCGTGCCGGAACTGATTCAGGATGAGGCGACGGCCGAGCGGTTGTGCCAGGAAGTCCTGCACCTCTTGCGCGATCCGTCGGCATATAATGAGATGAAAGAAAGGCTGCGACAGGTTCGGCAATCATTGGGGGGACCCGGCGCCTCCAGCCGAGCTGCGCAGGTGGCATTGTCTGAATGTCGACTCTAGATCGCTTGATACGATTGGTCCGCTACCTGAGGCCCTATCGGGTTCGGTTGGGTGCGGCGTTTGCCTGCTCGGGGCTGGTGGCGGGCTTCTCCGGCGCCTACGCCTGGCTCGTCAAGCCGGTCCTCGACGAGATTTTCATCAACAAGAACGAAAGCCTCTTGCTGGTGCTCCCGCTCGCGCTCTTCGCCGTGTCGGTGCTCAAGAGCGTCTTCAACTACGGGCAAAACTATCTTATGAACTATGTCGGGAATCAGGTGATCACCGACATTCGACAGGAGCTGTTCGGAAAACTCATTCGGCTGCCCGTTCCCTATCACGATGTGAATACGTCTGGGCGGTTGGTGTCCCGTGTGGTGAACGACGTTTCGTTGATGGCCAACGCGGTGGCGGGAGTGCTGAAAGATGTTTTCCAGCAGGGACTCACGTTCCTAGTCATGATGGGCGTGATCTTCTATCAGAATTGGCGGCTGGCCGGTCTCTCGGTGATTGTCACTCCCTTGGCCGTATTCACGATGGTGCGGATGGGGAAGCGGTTGCGGGCGTTGGCGGCAAGCGGCCAGGAGCGGATGGGGGATATGGCCTCCACACTTCAGGAAACGTTATCCGGCATTCGCATGGTCAAGGCCTATGGACGCGAAGAGGCGGAGGCGGCGCGGTTTCAACAGAGCAACCGCTCGTTCCTCCGTACGACGATGAAGGCGATTCAGGTCTCCTCCCTCGGGTCGTCGCATATGGAAGTGATCGGTGTCGTGGGGGTCGCGGCGATTATTTGGTATGGCGGCTTTCTCGTGATCAACGGCTCGATGACGCCGGGGGCGTTTTTCTCATTTCTGACCGCGATGTTCATGGCGTACACGCCGCTTCGACGGCTGTCCGGTTCCAATAATGCCATTCAACAGGCGCTGGCCGCGGCGGAACGGGTCTTCGGCGTTTTAGACCTCAAGACCGAGCAGGATGCGGAGCGGGGCCGGTTGGAGTTGCCTCGGATTGGGCAGTCGGTGACGTTTGACGATGTGACGTTTCATTATGAGAGCCAGTCGGTGCCGGCGCTCAACGACATCAACCTGACGATTCGCGCCGGAGAAATGGTGGCCCTCGTGGGCAGCAGTGGCAGTGGAAAGACGACCCTGGTCAATCTTATCCCGCGTTTTTACGAGCCGACAGCCGGTCGCATTCTCATCGACGGGATCGATATTCAGTCCTACACCCTCCGCTCGCTCCGATCGCAGATTGGCATGGTGTCGCAAGATGTCGTCTTGTTTGACGACAGCATTCGCAACAACATCGCGTTTGGACGGGAGGACGCGACCGACGAAGATATTATCCAGGCGGCGCGATTGGCCTATGCCCATGATTTTGTCGAGCGCCTTCCGCAGGGTTACCAGACGGTCGTGGGTGAGAAAGGGGTGAAACTCTCCGGCGGGGAGCGGCAGCGCGTGGCCATTGCCCGCGCGATCTTACGCGATCCCCCCTTGCTCATCCTCGATGAAGCGACGTCGGCGTTGGACACCGAGTCCGAACGGGTCGTCCAGCTGGCGCTTGCCAATTTGATGAAGAATCGAACGACCGTCGTCATTGCCCATCGGTTGTCCACGATTCAACGGGCCGATCGAATCATGGTCCTGGCCCGAGGCTCGATCGTCGAAGTGGGGACGCACGACGAGCTGCTTCGCCTCGGGGGACAGTATCAGCGGCTCCATGCGATGCAGTTCCAGGATGTGGCCGATGCGTAACCCCGCTATGAAGCGAGTCGAGAATTGGCTGAAGCTCTCTGTGCTCCCTCCGATCGGGGCTGCGGTGATTCGAGGGCTGGGGCGGTCTATGCGGATGGATTCACAGGGCCATGAGCAGGTGGATGCGTTGTATCGTCAGGGCCAGCATATCATCCTCGCGTTTTGGCATGCGCAGCAACTCATGATCCCTACGGGCTATCGTGGAACAGGGGCCAACGTGTTGATCAGCCAGCATCAGGATGGTGAGATCATCGCGCGAATCATCTCTCGATTTGGGCATTGGGCGGTCCGTGGATCGAGCACCAGGGGTGGGGCGCTTGCCTTGCGGGAGTTGATCCGCCTTGGGCGATCCGGTGCTGATCTTGTGGTGACTCCCGATGGACCCAAGGGGCCTCGCCAGGTTGCGAAACTCGGGGTGGTTCAGCTGGCGAAAGCCACCGGGCTTCCGATTGTGCCGCTGGCCTTTGGCTGTTCAAAAAAAAACTCTTCGCGAGCTGGGATCGGTTCATGGTCCCGTATCCATGGTCTCG
>JANYBU010000063.1 GCA_025360665.1 Nitrospira sp. | reverse complement strand
GTTCGAGGTTTTCAGAACTTCGAACCCCGAACTTCGAACTTCGGATCGCGCCTTTCTCGCATGTCGCGCACTTCTAGCTCTGCAGTCTGTGGCATCTTGCGACAGTGACCAGATGCTCGGCGGGGTCTTTCTCGCCACTTGGGGCGATCTGTCGGTGTCGCCTCCGGGCCCTCTCTCCTAACGCATTGTTTGTGCGGAGGTTTCGCCGCGCACATTTCCAGGCCTGGCTGGCATCTCACTCGCAAAGATACTCAACGGGTGCGAAGGCAGGGAGGCCTACAATGGAGGCGATGCGATGAAAGTTGTACTTGTCGGAGCCGCGGTGTTGGCGTTTGCCGGGGGCGCTAGCCTGAAGGATTTGAACGTGTCTCAGCCGGAGCGTGATGTGCTCAGTGGCAGAGTCATCTATTCGACGATCTGCATCCGTTGTCATGGGGTCGACGGGAAGGGAGATGGGCAGATGAAGTTCACTCCTCCGGTCGCCGACCTCACGTCTCCGACGGTTCAAGGGAAGCTGGATGCGAGTTTGTTTAAGAGTGTGCATGACGGCAAGCCGAATACCGCGATGGGAGCGTGGAGGGAAGCACTCTCAGACGACGAGATTTGGGATGCGCTCGCCTATGTTCGAACTCTGGCTCCCGAAGGAGCCGGCGGCATGGGCAGCGGGCTCCGGTGAGATCGACGCTCTGCCGGATCACGTTGGGGCTGTGGATCGTGACGATTGGGGTTGCTGGATGGTTCTTCGTGCAGGGACGGACGACGCCGGGTACGGATGGGCGGATGCAAATCATATTGGCGCCGGCAGAGCGAGACCTGATCCTGGGCGAGATGCGGATGCTCCTGAAGGCGGTCCATGGCGTGGTCACAGGCTTGGCCGGCCAGGATCAGGAGGCGGATCGGACGCAGATGGAACAGGCGGCCCGCTCGGCTGGAATGGACATGGCTGCGGACGTGAACCCGGCGCTCATGGCGAAGCTGCCGCTGCCGTTCAAGCAGATGGGAATGTCGATTCATAAAGATATGGATGCCCTGGCGGATGCGGTTGTCCAGAAGGAGACCCCACAACAGATTCTCCAGCGCCTCTCCAGCATGACTGCCCGCTGCACGACCTGCCATGATTTGTATCGATTCTCGGCGGGGCGTTAAACATGAAACGTGAATCGTAATACGTGAAACGTGTGAGGGCCGGAAAAGAGCGAACAATTGCGAATCCTTTTCACAGCACGATCCGCTTACGGGGCAGATCCAAGATGGAACATTCCTGGATTCCTATTCATTACGTTTAACGTCTCACATTTCACGCCTAACGTTTGAGGAGGTAAACAATGGCACGAGTCGCAATTATCGGTGCGTCGATCGGTGGATTGCCTGCAGCCTATGAGGCACGGGCGCTGTTGGACAAGAATCACACAGTCACGGTGATTTCGAATGTCGAGTCGTTCCACTTCGTGCCGTCGAACCCTTGGGTGGCGGTCGGCTGGCGCAAGCGGAAAGACATCAGCTTTGCTCTCGGGCCGGTATTGGAGAAGAAGGGGATCGAGTTCGTCCAATCGGCGGCCGACCGGATCGAGCCGGAGCAGAACCGCGTCGTCACATCGAAAGGCGAGGTGCCCTACGACTACCTCATCATCGCGACTGGGCCCAAATTGAACTTCGGCGCCGTGCCTGGGCTGGGGCCGAGCGGCTATACGCAATCGGTCTGTAACGTGGACCATGCCGAACAGGCTTGGGGAGCCTATCAGAGTTTTTTGAAGGATCCTGGTCCCATCGTTGTGGGTGCGGCGCAAGGGGCCTCCTGCTTTGGGCCTGCGTATGAAATGGCCTTTATCCTGGATGCCGATCTGCGTAAAAAGAAACTCAGGAAAAAAGTTCCGATCTACTTTGTGACACCGGAGCCCTACATCGGTCATATGGGACTCGCTGGGGTGGGGAAGTCGCGGCGGCTGATGGAGGACGAATTCGCTGAACATTCCATCAAGCCGATCTGCAACACGGCGATCAAAGAAGTGCAGCCAGGCAAGGTGCTCTTGGAAGATGGCCAGGAAGTGCCCTTCCGCTATTCGATGATGATCCCACCATTCGCTGGAGTCGATGCGGTGGCTGGGACAACAGGGTTATGCAATCCAAAAGGATTCGTGAACATCGATGCCTACCAGGCGAATCCTAAATACAAGAACATCTATGCGGTCGGTGTCTGCGTGGCGATTCCACCCGTTGAACAGACACCGGTCCCGACCGGCGCGCCGAAGACCGGGTACATGATCGAATCCATGGTGTCGGCTGCCGTACACAACATCAAGGCGGACATCGAGAACAACGGGAAAAAGGAGACGGCGACCTGGAACGCGATCTGTCTCGCCGATATGGGCGACACGGGAATGGCCTTCGTCGCGCTGCCACAGATGGCGCCGCGCAACGTTACCTGGGCGAAGAAGGGCAAGTGGGTGCATCTGGCCAAGATCGCCTTGGAAAAGTATTTTCTGATGAAAATGAAGAAAGGCGTGAGTGAGCCCTTCTTCGAGAAGGCAATTCTCAACGCAATGGGTATCAACAAGCGTGAAAAGGCCGGCTAACGTGATGGTCTCTCCATCGTGAATCTTTTGCTCCGTCCCTGCCTCACATAGGCAAGAGGAAAGGAGGGCTCTATGAGACTCAATGAACGTTTGCGATTGATTGCCGGAGTCTTTGTGCTCGTCGCGGTCATTCTGGGCGCAACGGTCCATCCATACTGGAACTACTTCGCCGCAATTGTGGCGGCGAATCTCATCCAATCGGCTTTTACCGGCTGGTGTCCGATGATGGCGCTCTTACGGAAGTTGGGTGTGCAGGAGTAGTCAGGATGGTGAAAATGCCCTGCGGCTTCGTTCTCACGGCGCGCAGAGGCTCAACGTACGACACTGAGTACGCCTTCGCTTCTTCACTTGCTGTGGCTTCGCCGGGAGGGCGTTTTGACCATCCTGCGGGCATTCTGCTATCCGATTGGCAGAACATCTTCCATGCGAGGACTGCTCCAGTGACACAATGGTTTATCGTTGCGTTAATACTGCTGTCTGTCGGGTGCGGGTCCAAGGAGGAACCGACAGCGTCTGTCGTCTCGGCTGCGCCGCAAGCGACGATCCAGGCGGCAGTGGTAGAGATCAAAACAGTCCAAGTTCCTGTTCGAGTCGAGGTAACGGGTCAGGTCACCGCCATCTTCCAAGCCACACTCTCCAGCCGAATCCAAGGGACGATCGACAAACTGCTCGTACGAGAAGGGACGCAGGTATCCAAAGGGCAGACCCTGATTCAACTGGACAACCGCGACGTGCAGGCCGACTTGGCGCGTGCTTCGGCGGAAGTCGAGAACGCGAAGGCGCAACTCGAGCGCATGAAGACGCTGTATGCCAAGGATGCGGTGTCCAAGCAGGAGATGGAAAACGCGACCCGGACGTACAAAGTAGCCGAAGCGAATCGGAAGGCGGTCCTTGCCCAATTCAGCTATACCGTCGTGAAGGCGCCGTTTGACGGCATTATTACCGAAAAGAAAGTGGAAGCGGGGGAATTGGCCTCGCCCGGTCAGCCGTTGCTCAAGATGGAGGACTCACGGCAATTGCGTCTCGAAGCGACGGTCGCCGAAGGGGATCTGAAGTCCGTCTCTCTCGGGGAGAAGATTCCTATCCTCATCGATGCGCTCGGAGTCCAATCCCTGCGTGGAACCGTCAGTCAGATTCTTCCGGCGGGCGATCCTCAAACCCATACGTTCACGGTGAAGGTGGACTTGCCGATAACGCCCGGCCTCAAGAGCGGGATGTTCGGCCGATTACAGTTGGATAAAGGAGTCACCCAGACGATGCTCGTACCAGCCTCCGTCATCGTGGAACGAGGCGAACTGACGAGTGTGTTCGTGGTGGGTTCCGATAAGATCGGTCGACTCCGGTGGGTCAAAGTCGGACGGCGGCTCGACACACAGATTGAAATACTATCAGGTGTGAACGTCGGCGAACGAGTGCTGCTTGAAGGTGCCCGTGGCGTGGACGGCGCCCTGGTACAGATCGTCAATTCAGCCGCCTCTCCAGCTACTCCATAACAGTCAGTCATCACGATGGATCAGTTTCGCCTAGGGCTCAGTGGTCGGATCGCAGCCCTCTTCATTGGGAGCAAGCTCACGCCGCTCATCATGTTGGGCGCGTTGTTGCTGGGCCTCTTTGCGATTGTTGTGACCCCCCGCGAAGAAGAACCTCAAATCGTCGTGCCGATGGCCGATGTGTGGCTGCCCTTTCCCGGCGCGTCCGCAAAGATCGTTGAAGAACAACTGACCAAGCCGTTCGAACGCAAACTCTCCGAGATCAAGGGTGTGGAGTATCTGTATTCCATATCACGGCCAGGTGGCGCCCTCATCATCGTACGTTTTTATGTCGGTCAGCCGATGGAACAGAGTCTGGTCGATCTCTACGACAAGTTGATGTCCAATCAGGATCTCCTGCCGCCCGGTGCGGAGCCTTTTCTGGTCAAGCCGAAGGACGTCAACGATGTCCCGATCGTGACAGTGACGCTCTCGAGTCAACGGTACGGAGAATTTGAACTGCATCAGTTGGCCGAACAGGTGTTGGAGGAGGCCAAGAAAGTTGCGGGGACTTCAGCTGGTTTTATCGTCGGCGGTCAGGCGCGAGAACTACGGGTTCAGATTGATCCCACCAGGTTGAAGGCTTACGGGCTCACGCCGTTGCAGGTGGCAGGGGTGATTCGGGGCGAGAATCGGGTATTGCCGACGGGGCGGTTCGATAGCCGTAATCAGAGTTTTCTTGTGGAAACCGGCCGGTTCATTCGGTCGCGTGAGGATCTGGAAGGTCTGGTCGTCGGCGTGAACCAGCAGCGTCCGGTCTATCTGCGGCAAGTCGCCGAGGTCACAGATGGGCCGCGCGAATCGACGCAGTATGTGTGGTTCGGGCTGGGCCCCGGTGGTGCTGGTGAAACGTCAAACGTGAAACGTGAAGCGCAAGAAGGATCACGAGATACGCTTCACGAACAACGCTTCACGGAAGAATCCCCGGCCGTGACGGTGGCCATTGCGAAGCAGGCCGGCACGAATGCGGTGACGGTTGCACAGGAAGTGATCCGAAAAGTCGAGGGGATGAAGGGCGTGACGGTTCCCTCGGATGTGCGCGTGACCGTCACGCGCGATTACGGAGAGACGTCGCAGGAGAAGGCCAACGAACTGCTGTGGCATCTGCTCATCGCCGTGGTGGCGGTCGTGGCCTTTCTCGGAATTGCATTGGGACCGCGCCCGGCCATCGTCGTGTCCCTTGCGATCCCACTGACTCTTGCGTTGACGCTCTTTACGTCCATGCTCATCGGCTACACCATCAATCGTGTCACGCTCTTTGCCCTCATCTTCTCTATTGGAATTCTGGTGGACGACGCCATCGTGGTCGTCGAAAACACCTACCGGCATTTGACGCTGCAATTAAAGCCCCATCAGGAAGCGTCGATCTATGCGGTGGACGAGGTTGGGAATCCGACGATTTTAGCCACGTTCACCGTCATAGCCGCCCTCCTGCCGATGGCCTTCATCTCCGGACTCATGGGCCCCTATATGCGGCCGATCCCCGTCAACGCCTCCATCGCCATGTTCTTTTCGCTGCTGGTCGCGTTTGTGGTGATTCCCTGGTTCTGCCAGACCTGTTATCGACCTGGGGTAAAGGTGGCGGGCGTCGAGCATGAAAGCGACGAGCGCGGGTTGACGGCGCGGATCTATCGCCGGGTGGTTTCACCGTTGCTGGCCCATCCGATCCTGGCCTATGCGTTCATGGGGATAGTCGCTCTCTTGCTGGCGGGGTCTTGCGTGTTGTTTTATACCCGCCATGTCGTGGTGAAAATGCTGCCGTTTGACAATAAGAGCGAATTGCAACTGGTTGTAGATATGCCGGAAGGCACGACGCTCGAAGAAACCGCACGAGTCACGCAGGCGTTGGGGCGATATGTGAGGACTGTGCCGGAGGTGCGGGACTATCAGGCCTATGTCGGCACGGCCTCGCCGTTTAACTTTAACGGGTTGGTGCGCCACTATTATTTGCGGGACCGGCCCCACGAGGCCGATATTCAGATCAATCTCGTCGCAAAGCACGAAAGAACCGCCCAGAGTCATGAGATCGCCCAGCGGATTCGTCCACAGGTCCAGGAGATTGCCAAGCAGTATCGGGCAAACGTGAAAGTCGTTGAAGTGCCGCCGGGACCTCCTGTGCAATCGGTACTGGTGGGAGAAATCTATGGCCCGGACTATGCCAGGCAGATCGCTGTTGCACGGGAGGTCCGATCGTTATTCGAGTCCACGCCCGGTGTCGTCGATGTGGACGACTACGTTGAGGCGGATCAAGTGAAATATGTGTTCGCGGTCGATCGAGTGAAGGCGGCCCTCGCCGGAATTCCCTCCGAGGAGATTGTGAACACACTGCGCATGGCGCTGGAGGGTACGAAGGTCGGGCTGGTCCATATTCCTCAGGCGAAAAGCCCGGTTCAAATCGTGCTTCGTCTGCCGCTGGCGGAGCGGAGCGGCCTCGAGCATATCGGCGAGATCGGCCTGCGCACGAATACCGGTGGCATCGTGCAATTGTCCGAACTGCTCACGATCGAGCAGACGGTTCAAGACAAGGCGATCTATCATAAGAATCAAAAGCCGGTGGTCTATATAGTCGCCGATGTCGGAGGCCCCGGCGCCGAGCAGGCCGAGAGCCCCGTCTATGGGGTGTTGGGAGTCGGGAAGAAGTTGGAGGACTATCGACCGCCTGAGGGGTATAAGATCGAACAATACTACGCCTCACAGCCCTGGTCGGAAGACAAGATTGCGATGAAGTGGGACGGGGAGTGGCAGATTACCTATGAGACGTTCCGCGACATGGGAATTGCCTTTACCGTGGCGATGCTGCTGATCTATCTGCTCATCGTCGGGCAGTTTCAGTCATTCCTTACGCCGGTGATCACCATGGCGCCGATTCCGCTCACCCTCATCGGTATTCTCCCCGGACATTGGTTGACCGGCTCCTACTTTACCGCCACGTCAATGATCGGCTTCATCGCATTGGCCGGCATCATCGTTCGGAACTCGATTCTCCTCGTGGATTTCATCCAGCTTCAAGAGCGAGCGGGCGTTCAGCTGTTGGATGCCGTCATCAAAGCCGGAGCCATCCGCACCAGGCCGATCCTCTTGACCGCGGCGGCCTTGATGGTCGGCGCCTTTGTCATCATCCTCGATCCCATTTTCCAGGGGCTGGCCGTGTCACTGCTCTTCGGCGTGGGAGCTTCGACCCTGTTGACCCTGATCGTGATTCCCGTTCTGTACTTCCATATGAGTGGCCGCCAGCGTACCCCGCTTGAACCTTCCACCGATCCGGTCTTCGGCGAAGGGGAGCTGGCTCGCCCCACACTGAAACCTACTGGAACTATCGCCGTATAGATCTGCGCTGTCGCCTTCCGCCACAGTGCTCTTTACCATCGCTGTAGCAAGACTCCCCCTTTCGCATCGGCTTGTTCTGAGTTACCGACGCTCCAATCTCTTAATTTTCCTACGAGCCGCATTTATCCTGGTTGATGTGCCGTAAGGTCTTATCCTTGCAGTTCCTGTAAGGGCTGTTCGGTTGTACCCACTCCTCACGTCGGACGGAGCCTGTGCTATGCGATTTTTTCGTTGTGCTATTGCAGGGATCATTCTGCTCTTGGTTGTTCCGAGCATGTCCATGGCAGAGGAACGGTCTCAGGCTTCGCCCGAACTGCGCCTGAGTCTCCACGATGCGATTCAAGCGGCGATCGACAACAACGTGAACGTGCGGTTGTTGAGAGAACGGATCGCTGCGGCGCAATCGGCAGCGAACACGAGCTTGGGAGCCTTATTGCCGAATGTCACGGGCTATGCGACAGGGCGTAATCAAACGGTCAATCTGGCCGCGTTCGGCATTCCTCAAGACAGACTCGGCGCGCTCGGCGTCCCCGGGGGCGTGACGCAACCCTTCGATGTGTATGACGCGCGTGCCAGCCTCGTTCAGAATATTTTCAGCCTGAGCCTCATTCAGCGATGGCGCGCGGCCAGGACCGGTGTGGATGTGGCGAGCCTGGAGGCGGAAGTGACGAAGCGCGATGTCATGGCCACGACCGGGCTGTTGTACATGGAAGCCATCCGGGCTGAGGCAGCCGTGAAAGCCCGTCAGGCCGACATCGAGCTGAGCCAGCAACTTCTGAAATTGGCTCAGGATAGAAAGAAAGCTGGCGTGGTGACAGGGCTCGACGTGACGCGCGAAGAAGTGCAGTTGGAGAATACCCGCCAACGGCTGCTGGTGGCACAAAATGATCAGGAGAGCGCGAAGCTGAATCTCATTCGCGCCCTGGGCATCGATTTTGACCTGCGATTGAGGTTGACCGATGAATTGGCTTTGATTACTGTGGCCCCTCAGTCTCCCGCCGACGCACTCCTGGCCGCCCAGGAGAACCGCACCGAACTGAAAGCACAGCTCACGCGCCAGAAGCTGGCCTCCCTCAGCCTCAGCTCCGTCACGAGCGAACGGGTCCCCTCGTTGTCCTTCAACGGCGACTACGGGTGGATCGGGCTGAAAACGGAGGATGCCTTTGCCACGCGCTCGGTCGGGCTCATGCTCTCGGTGCCGATCTTCGACGGAGGGCAGCGGGAGGGCCGGATTTCTGAGACCCGCAGTCGCGTGCGGCAGGAGTCGATCCGGATGAAGGATGTGTCCGATCAGATCACTCTCGAAGTCCGCAACGCGCTTCTTACGCTCGACTCGTCTACGCAGCAGGTTGCAGTCGCCGAGAAAGGGATCGAGTTGGCGATCAAGGAACTGACCTTTGCGCGCGATCGCTTTGCCGCCGGCCTCGCCACGAACATCGAGGTGACGAATGCCCAGACCTCGGTGGCTCGCGCCCGGGACAATCAGATTGAGGCCCTGTTCCGATTCAACGCGTCACGCATCAATCTGGCTCGGGCCAAAGGTGAGATCGAGAAGCTGTTCTGATCGAGCGCACAACAGAAAGGCCTCAGCCAGGTGGAGTGAGAGACACGACGATTGCACGACCGTCCGACCGCCCGCCGCACAAGGCGTCCGCCTGGTCGGAGAATCGGATAACCAAGGAGGATGTATGAATCGGATACTTGTAGGAACTGCGATTGTGGTGTCGGCATTCGTACCGCTTGCCGGCTGCTCGTCCTATTATACGGGCAAGCACGAGAAGACCTTGCACGCGAAGGCGGTCATCGCCGGTCCCGGCATTACGGGAGAGGCGCATCTCTACGAGGAGTATGAAGGACGCGTCAGAATCAAGTTGACGCTCAACGGCACGCCGGAAAGCAAGTTGAAGCCGGGACGCCATGCGATCCACATTCACGAGACCGGCAACTGCGAGCCTTTCTCGGCGGCCAAGGGGCACTTTGACGGGAATGTGGATGCGGCAATGAATCCGGAGGCGAACGTCACGCCTGGGTTAGGGAACCATCCCTACCATCTCGGCGATCTCCAGAACCTCTCCGTGAACGACGACCGGAAAGGGTCGCTGTATACGATCACGAGTCGGGTGACCCTGTCCGAAGGGCTCAACACCCTGTTCGATAAGGACGGGAGCGCCTTCATCATCCATGAGCTGGACGATAAGTACCTGCCGGACCCGCCGACAAAGGATGCGCCGGGTGGGCCCCGCATCGCGTGCGGCGTGATTGTGAAAGAGTGAAAGCTCGTGCCGAATGACAGGAGCGTCTCCTTCGCCGGGCTCTACGCGACATCTGGTGCTCGCGGTCATGGCCGTGGTGGTCGTGATCGCGTTAGGGACGCTCGGCTACATCGTGATCGAAGGCTGGCCCGCTTTCGACGCCTTCTACATGACGGTCACGACCGTCTCGACCGTCGGGTATCAGGAAATCCATCCGCTGTCGCCGGCCGGCCGGGCCTTCACGATCGTCCTGATCATCAGTGGCGTGGGAACCCTATTCTATGTGTTGGGAAACCTCGCGCGGCTGCTGTTGGAAGGGGAACTGAAAGCTATTTTCGGACGGTATCGGAGTGAGGGGAAGATGAAGGCGGTGACGAATCACTACATCGTGTGTGGATACGGCCGCATGGGTAAGCGGATCTGCAAGGAACTCAGCGCGAAACCGCTGCCGTTCGTGGTGATCGACAAAAACCCTGACGTGATCGCCGCGTTGCAGCGAGAAGGTCTGATGGCTGTGGAAGGCGATGCCACGCAGGATGAGGTCTTGATCCGGGCGGGGATTGAACGGGCCAAAGGGGTGGTGTCGGTCGTGAATACGGACACGGAGAACCTCTATATCGTGCTGACGGCTAGGGGTCTGAACAAAGATCTCTACATCGTGGCGCGAGCCGGCGACGAAGGGTCGGAGCCCAAGCTCATGCGGGCCGGCGCAAACCGCGTCTCCTCGCCCTATCACATCGGTGGGATGCAAATGGCGCAAGCCTTGATTCGTCCCGCTGTGATGGACTTTCTCGAACTGGCGACGCAGAGTGAACACCTGGATCTTCAGATGGAAGAGTTGACCGTCGAAAAGGGCTCACGCTTCGATGGCCGGACCCCCTGCGATTGTGGACTGGCCAAGGATCAAGGGCTGGTCCTGATTGCGGTCAAGCGGATATCCGGCCATCTCGAGTTCAATCCGGGTCCCAAGGTCCTGCTGGCCGAGGGCGACAAACTGATTGTGTTGGGTCAGCCGGAGAGTTTGAAGCGCCTCGAAGCCGTCATCAGATCCCAAGCAGCAACGTAGCAGGCTGTGGAGAAACCATTTCGGCACAGCAGAACTTCAATGGCCTGCACGTCGGGGACGAGGGCGCAGGGCCGGCGAGACGAGCGGGACGCGCGTGACGAGGTGGGAATCCGAATCTGTCCTCGTCGCGCTTTTCTCGCATGTCTCGCGCTTCACGCGCCACGGTCTGTGGCGCTGGCGGATTTTTTCAGCATCCTGGCAAAGTAGGTCAATCCTCTGAGAGGCCGTATGGCTGAACAACAGGGCACGCAGGCGACGAGAAGTCTGTGCGATCAGATGCAGATCACAGCGGAGGAGCTGCAGACCAGGCTGGCGTTTCTCTCCTTTGGTGAACAGGACAGGCGGAATCTCGTCGAGATCCGCGACGTGATCTCTTCCCGCGTCGACGAGCTAATCGGAGCATTCTACGACCACTTGCTGCAATTCGAGGAATTGCGCGGGATCTTGTCCGACCCGAAGCTTGTGGAGCGACTCAAGGGGTCGCAGCGCCAGTACTTGCTCAGCCTTGGGCAACTCGGCGATAACGTCGAGTATGCGGAGGCACGGCTTCGGATCGGACTCACTCACGAACGAGTCGGCCTCAAGCAGAAGTGGTACCTGGGCGCGTACCACAAGCTCTTCGAGTTAATCCTGCAACAGCTCGCGGTTCGTTATTCGGGGGACGCCGGCAGGTTGTCATCGTTGGTCCTCACATTGAACAAGATCATCACGCTCGACGAGATCTTTGTGGTGGAGACCTACTATCAGGCGACGATGCAGCGTTTGGAAGATAGCCTGTCTCAACTGAAGGACGCCCATCGGCAGCTTGAAGGCCTGTCCAGACGGGACTCTCTCACACCCGTGAACAACCGGCGCGCACTCATGGAGGCGCTGGCCATGGAATTTCACAGGAGCCGCCGCTATCAGCACCCGTTCGCGCTGTTGTTTCTCGATGTGGACCATTTCAAAGGGATCAATGACCGGTACGGACATATGTTCGGCGATCATGTGCTGCTCCACGTGGTGCAGTTGGCCAAGGGAATCATCCGTCCGCCCGATATCATCGGCCGCTACGGGGGTGAGGAGTTTGTGATCGGTTTGGTGGAGTGCGATCAAGCCGGCGCCCTGCAGATTGCCGAGCGCATCAGGCTGAAAATCGCACAGGATCAGTTCGTGTGGGAACACCATGCCACCGCGGTGACGGTCAGCATCGGGGTCGTGATGTTATCTTCGGAAATTGACCAAGTCGAGACGCTCATTACACGTGCGGATCAGGCCATGTATCAAGCCAAGCATAAGGGGCGGAACCGAGTCGAGTTGTACAACGAAGAGTGCGCGTCGAAGAACCAGCCAAGATGAACCGAGGCACCTAGCCCGCATTATTCATGAGCGCTTCTGCTGCAATCGCCGATGCCTGACTCAAGCGAGACGGGCGAGACTGGCGGGAAAAGCGCGACACGAAGTTCGAAGTTCCGAACGCTTCAGCCTTCAGACCGCCTCACCCGTCCCGCTTTTCTCGCAAGTCTCGCTCCTCTCGCCCCTTGTCCCTCGCCTGGCTTCTGTGGCATCCCGCAACAATTACGGGGTCGGCGCTGTGGCTTTTAGCTCCAGGGCGATCTGAATCTGACGGCTAATTGCGTGATTTGACAGGTAAAATGATAGGCAAGTTGTCCGTATTGAGTGGCACGGTCTTGGCACAAGGGAGGGGTATGATGTGGCTGTTGTCGGCTATTCTTGCGATGGCTATGCTGGTGAGCTGTTCCGGCGAGAGTGTCCGGGGCAAGGCTGGCGAGTTTCGCGGGGCTGACCAACCCGGCAGTGCACCGATAGAATTCGCTCCGCCTTCCCCGGAAACCATTCCAGGTAGTCAACTGGGTGAACGGATCCGGCTTGGCTATCAGATTGTCGTCAATACGCAGGAATATGCCAAACCCTATGTCGGCAATCGCCTCAACTGCACCAACTGTCATCTTGACGGCGGGCTCAATCCGAATGCTGCCTCCTTCGTCGGCCTTGCCGCAGTCTATCCCGAGTACCGAACCCGCAACGCAAGGGTGAATACGCTCGCCGATCGTGTCAACGAGTGTTTTGAGCGGAGCCTCAACGGGCGAGCGCTTCCTCCGGATAGTTCCAAGCTACAGGCCGTCGTGGCCTATATCACCTGGCTCTCGCACGGAGTGCCGAGCGGTGCGACATTACCCTGGCGGGGCCTCCAGTTCATTGAATCACGGCGTCCTCTCGATCCAGCCAACGGGAAGAACGTGTTTACGAACAAATGTGCCTTCTGTCACGGCTCAGACGGCCTGGGGACGATGGCGGCGCCGCCGGTCTGGGGACCGCAGTCCTATACCATTGCCGCAGACATGGCACGGGTGACTGTCGCCGCTGCCTTCATCAAATCGAACATGCCACGTAGCTGGGGTTGGAGCCTGTCGGATGATGATGCGTACGATGTGGCCGCCTATGTGAACAGCCAACCCCGTCCTGACTTTGCCGACAAGATTCGCGATTGGCCGAAGGGCGGGAAGCCTGCGGACACACCGTACTAGGCGTGAGGGGTGAAACGTGAAGCGTATCTCGTAGGACGATTGATCCATTGCACCATTGAATCAATGGTCCGATGAATCAATGAATCAATTCATGCACCTGCTGACGCTTCATGAACGACGTAGAGGAGGGCGACATGAAACTCACAGCCGCATACCACGGTGGGACTCGCTATGACATTACGAGCGGCAAGCATCGCATTGTCACGGATCAACCGATAGACGACGGCGGACAGGATGCCGGCATGAGTCCTGTCGAGCTTTTCGTCGGTTCACTAGCCAGTTGTGTGGGATATTTCGTGGGTCGTTACTGCGACCGCCATCAGATCTCGACCAAAGGATTGAGCGTCGAGGCGGAATGGACCATGGCGGAGCAGCCGCATCGGGTGGGCCAGGTCACACTAGCGATTCACTTGCCGCATCGCGTCACGGCCGAACACAGCGAGCGACTCCTCAAGGTGGCGCATGGCTGCACCGTGCATCAATCTATCGCGGTGGCTGCCGGCGTGGCGATCGAACTCAATCCCCATCACCGTGGGGAGAAGCCATCGTGAAAAAAGAACCGGCCTCCCGGTCTCTGTCGCGGCGGACCTTACTGGAAAGGGTCATCCAGGGGCTTGGTGTGACGTTCGAGCTGGACCACGGGAACCGGCGCGGATGTGATGAAACGGCTTGCTGTACCGATGGTTGGCGGGGTGGTCTCAGCGATGCTGTTGACGCTGATCGTCATTCCCGCGATCTATGTCATCTGGCGCTGGCGGACACAGGTGAAGAAAGTGGATTTCCAGGGAAGAATTCAAAATGGGGAACATCCAACGCAGGTATCAACAATCAAAGAGGAGGAAGACTGCCATGAAAACACGAATGAAGGCTGTGACAATGATCCTCGTCATGTTCTTGCTTGCACCAGTGCTGTCATGGGCGGAGATGAAGGACAAGGGGATGATGGGCTCTGGCATGATGGAAGAGGGGCAGATGCCTATGATGCAAGGGAAGGAAATGGAGCATCAGGACATGCAGATGATGCACGAGATGATGGGCATGATGCATGGGATGATGGGGATGATGAAAGGGATGACGCAAGATCCTACGATGCAAGACACGATGGAGAAGCGGATGGAGCGGATGAACGAGATGATGAAGCAGCATGAACACATGATGGACGAACACCAGGGAATGATGAAGAAATGTAAAGAGTAATTTGGGAGCATCGCAGCCCAATACAGCAGTGATATCGAGCAAGAGGGTTTCCAGGAAGCTCCGGTTTCACCCGAAAGGAGATAACCCTGAAGCAGCTTGAAGAGGAAGAATGGTACTGGTTGGGTCAGTGTTGTTCAGTGTGTCTGCCTGCGGTCATATGAGTCATATGATGGGAGAAATGAAGGAGGACGTACTCAAAGCGAAGGCCGAGATGGCATCAGAAGCCAAGGTCACGATCGAGCAAGCCATCAAGGCTGCTTCCGAGAAAGTTCAGGGAACGGTGATTGAGGCTGAGTTGTTAAAGAAGCAAGGAAAAACAATTTGGGAAGTAGCGGTGGTGACCACTGACGGAATTGTGATGGGAGCAATCGTGGACAGTGAGACCGGCGCCGTCACCAGTATTGAGAAAAAGAAGCCTGAAATGGAGAGGTGTTGTTGAAGGCTAACGGCGACGAATGACAGCAGGCGCACAAAGCGAGCAGGCAGCACGTGATTCGATTGATGCAGCAGTTCCAACGGCGGCTCGAGCAGAAAGGGATGATTGTGGACATACTGCAGGCTGAAGATGATCCAGCAACAGAGATCGTGAAAACTTCTGAGCAACACCGAGCAGATTTGGTTGTGGTGGGAGCCCGCGGGCTCACTGGTTTGGAGCGAGTGTTGCTCGGCAGCGTGTCTCGTCGAGTGGCGCGGCATTCAGGCGCTGAAACTGATCGAGGGCGCTGAAATCAGCACGATAAGCCAACTGGCTCAGTGGGTAATGGAGTCAGATAAAGTGCTCACGTTCTGAATGCAAAAGGGGCAATACGTGCAGACGCCGCGGAGGTCGTATTCATATACATGGAGACGAGGTCACTACGGATGAAAGGAGCGGCGACATGAATGTGAGAAGCCGATTGGTCATTGGAAGCGCAGTACTCGCGCTCGTGGGGCTGATGTCGTTCCCTCATCTCTTGTTCGCGAGCGATCAGTCGCGCGCGAAAGACGCGAAAGAAATTATCCAACAGACCTGCGTCCAATGCCACCGACTGGAAGGTCAGCCGGATTCGCGCTTCAACCTGAAGGCGCCTGACCTCATCTGGGCCGGCAGCAAGTATAAGAGGCCCTGGTTGATCCGGTGGCTGACGGGCAAAGAAGGGCCATTGTATGCCAAGGGCTATCGATGGGATCTGACCGAGGTTCCTTCCAAGCATCCGATGGTCACCGAGTCGGAGGCCATCGACATCGCCGATTATTTTGCTGAGCACAACAAAGATCCGCGAGTCAAAGTCGGCGCGTATGATCTCTCGAAGGTGACGAAGTTCGAGGCGACATTCGGGGGGAAGGCCTTCAAGGCGCACGCCTGTCTCGGCTGTCACGTGATCGAAGAGGACGGCAAGATCATCGGGGGTCCGCAGAGCGCATCGCTTGTAACGGCCGGACAGCGGTACGACCAGGATTGGCTCTTCCGCTTCGGGCAGAATCCACAAGACTTCACGCCGCACAGCGGCGAGTTTCTGGCCGATGCGACGGAGCCACAGCTCCGCGCGGTGATCGGGTTCTTAATGGTGCAGGGGGTGAAGGACTTCACGTACTACGAGCCCTGGACAAGTCCGGAATTCGGGATGGCAAGCGTGGATCGGGGTAAGGTCGTCTACAAGGAATATTGCTCGCAATGCCACGGCGTGACGGGCAAGGGTGACGGACCGGCAGCCTCAGGCCTGGAACCCAAGCCGGCGATTCATGCCAACATTCCA
>JANYBU010000046.1 GCA_025360665.1 Nitrospira sp. | reverse complement strand
ACCGAGCGTAAAGTCCAAGCCATACGACACCGGCTCCAAGACATGCAGCAACATGAGAGAGGCCTTCGCCTGCTGCGCCACCACGGCTGCATACCCCAAGGCATCGAGGGAACAATCGGAAAAATCGACCGGCACGAGGATACGCTCTAGTGTGACAGGCATCGACAAGACACCCTCCTCCTCTTCGAAGTCTGCCGGCTCCATTCGCACCGTCAGCACCGGGCAAGGGGCTCCGCGAATGACCCGTTCGGCAGTACTGCCTAACAAGACGTGCGCAAGGCCGGTCTTCCCCCTAGTCCCTACGACGATGAGATCCGAATCCTCCGCCCGTGCCGCGGCAATCACCTCTTCACTCGGAATCCCCGTGGCCACCCTGGTCGTGACCGCAATCCCACGCCGCTCTGCACGGCCTTTGAGATCGACGAGCTGCGATGATGCGGTCTTGAGTAGATCGGCCAGATATTGCTGATTGACCTGGTAGTCGGGGTTGAGTCCCGGTGCAAATTCCGCGACACACAGCACCGTCAAGGAGGCCTTCCACGAGCAGGCGAGAGCACAGGCATAGTCTTCCGCCCGCCGAGCCCACTGCGAAAAGTCTGTGGCAAACAAGATTCTCGTGATCACGGGTATCCTCTCCTCCCCTACTCCCAGCCCTTAGCGGGCTGCTCAAAAAGGCCGTCCAGCAAGGCCGCAGCGAGTGAAGGCCCGAGGCGTACCCTTGCGGTACGTTGAGGGTCTGAACGATGCGAGAACGACGCTGGCGGACTTTTTCAGCATCCTGCTTGCCTGTTGTCACAACGACGGTGCTTCCCGTATCATTTGTCCCGGCTATCATGTCTGAACCTTCTCCTCCCCTAACCGATCACACCCTGGCGCTCCGAGAGGAGTTCCGTCATCACCTCGAAACATTCTACGCCCAGCTCAAGCTGGCGCCGCCCTATGAGAGCGTCGAAAAGGCCATTCGCTCCCTCACGACCTCGGTCCACGCGTTGCCGCCGTTGGAACGGGCGCGTCTGGCCACCGACGCTACCGCGCGGTGGCAGCACTTCCGCCAGGCTTTTGAATCGTCCGGGCTCAACAAGAAACATCGTGGCATCATTGCGGGTCTCGCCCGCAACCGGTCCGACCTGAATCTCCCCGCCGAATACGATCAGTTCCTGAGCCTGTATCTCTCCTAATCTTGTTCATTTGGTTTATCTGGTCTATTTGGTTTGTCTGATTTTTGGGTTGAACGAAACTACCCAGATGACCAAATCAACCAGATAAACAAAACAAACCAGACCACCAGACAGACTGGGCTTGGTCCGCAGCCTGCTCATTCAGGACGGTAATCTGGCTCCTTCGAGCACCTCCCGGAGTTCTTGATACACCGTCATAAGCCGGGCGCTCTCTAGCCGATAGGCAAATACGACCGTAAGGGCTCCGGACAGTAACAACACCAGTCCCAACCCGACAATCCCGAACGCCAACACCACTCCACCGAGTGCCGCCATTTCGCCCTCGATGAACAAGGCGACCAGACTCCCCACCATACCCGCCGCCACCAGGGCAAACCAGGTGCCGGTGAGAAGAGCCGAGGACCAGGGAGTGAGCTTTCGGCAGAGCACCGCGAGCGCGTCGCCTTCCGGAGACAGGGAGATCAACCCTTTTAACGGCCACAAGGTTCGGAAGCCTATGGCGAACAGCCGGTATTTCTGGCGAATCACGATCTGGTTCAGATCCTGGAAAAACCGCGCGGTTCCATGCGGCAACGTCAATAGACCGCCGGCATCAAACCGGTCGGCCAGCTGTGTCATGGTCGTATGCGTGAATCGATCGTGCGTGCGGGCAACCCCGCATCCGTACCGACTCGCATCCGGCGTGAGGCGCACGAAGTAGAGCCAGTCTCCGAGAATAAGGCCGAGACACAACGCACCAGCGAAGAAGCCAGCGAGGATCATGCTCGTACCTATCCCATAGGGGCCTCGGGTGAATCAAGTGACGGAACCGAGAGAATCTGTTGACTCGTCGCAGCGAGTTGGCTAGAGTAGACTGCGTTTGTTGTTCAGGCGGTTCCCCTCGCTCCATTCAGGTGCTCCGCCGCACAAATTTTCTCCTTTAGTAGTTGCGACAGTCGGCCATCCCTTCCTTGGTCGATGAGTGCACGGAGCATTTTTTAATGTGGAGTCGGAGGTGACATGGATTTAGCGAAAATCGAGCGCGTCTATACGTCCTACGCCGGAGTCTATGATCGGATCTTCGGGAAGGTGTTTCACGAAGGGCGTGAGTCAGTGATTCGGAATTTGAACGTCCAGCCTGATGAGAAAATCCTCGAAGTGGGAATCGGAACCGGGTTGGCCCTGCCGATGTACCCCCGCCATTGCCAGATCGTCGGTATCGATTTTTCAGAAGGCATGCTGGACAAAGCAAAGCAGCGAGCGGCAGAACACCGGATGGACCATGTAGAACTGCACCGGATGGATGCCGGCGCGATGGAATTCAAGGACGATAGTTTCGACACCGTCGTCGCGGCCTACGTCGTCACCGCTGTCCCCGACTACCGCAAGGTCGTCAGCGAAATGATCCGCGTCTGCCGACCCGGCGGACGGATCGTCATGCTGAATCACTTCAGTAACGACAATAAGATCATCGCCGCCATCGAGAAAGCAATTTCCCCATTCACAAACCGCTTAGGGTGGCGGACAGACCTGTCACTCCAGACGGTGTTGGATGGGACGTCGCTGCACGTCGCCCGGAAGCAGAATGTGAATCCGTTGCG
>JANYBU010000038.1 GCA_025360665.1 Nitrospira sp. | reverse complement strand
CACTGCACCGATCGATCCGCCTTCGCGAATGAACGCCGGTTCTTTCCCAAACCCTGCCTTCGCCGCCCGCTTCACTGCTTCGACATAGGGTCCCTCAAACAGTCCTTTGAACGGCTGAAGCATCCCTTCCCGTTCGACTTTGATGTTCGGATTCAGCTTCGCCACGTGGCGCTTGAGCAGGGCAAAGGCCTTTTCCGGAGTTTGATTCGGCACCAACCGCATACTCACTTTGAGTTCGCCATGGCCCGGCACGACCGTCTTCACCCCTGGCCCGTGATAGCCGCCGGTCAAGCCATGCACCTCAAACGTCGGCTCGGCCCAGATCCGGCGCATGATCTCGGCGGGATCGTTCGTGCGCAACGTCTGAAATCCATAGGCCTGCTTGAAGCTCTTGACCTGGAAACCTGACGCGAGGAAACTCTTGATCTCCGCTTTGGTCGGTTCGACCACATCCTGATAGAACCCGGGAATCTTCACCTTGCCTGTCTTGGCATCGACGCAGGCATGGGCCACTTCCATCAGTTCCGCGAGCGGATTACGCGCGGCGCCTCCAGTCACGCCGGAATGGGCGTCTTTCGTTCCCGTGCGAAGCGTGAGGCGCGCGCCCAGCAGACCTCGCAGACCATAAGGCATGGCGGGCTTCCCTTTGGCAAGCCAGATGGTGTCCGACACCACGACTGAGTCCGGTCGAGGAATAGCTGTTCGGTTCTTCAACCCAGCCGCAAAATTCTGACTGCCGATTTCCTCTTCCAGTTCCCAGAGAAACCGAACATTGATCGGCACTCCCTGCTCGATCGCGTACCGCGCGCCGAACAAGGCCGACAGCGCCGGACCCTTGTCATCCGTCGCGCCACGGCCATGATACATCCCGCTCTCGTTCTTGAACGCAAAGGGTGCCTGCGTCCATTCCGGCTCCTGCGCCGGCTGCACATCCATATGGTTGTAGATGGTGACCGTCGGATGATGGGCTCCGGTCATCCAGCCGGCGGACACGATCGGGTAGCCTCCCGTCTCCACAATCTGGGCCTCAGCCCCCAGGTCCGTGAGGACCTGCCGTGCGAAGTCCGCCATGCGCCGGATGTCGGGGGCCTTGGCCGGATCCATGCTAATCGAAGGAATCTCCACCATCTGGCCGAGCAGATCCTCAAACCGTTGGCGGATCTCTGTCACATAGGTACCAAGTTGTCGTTCGTTCACGCTCATTGTCAGTCCTCCTAACAGGATGCTGAAAAAGTCCGCCAGCCTGTCTTGTTCATGTGGTCTGTTCGGTCTGTTTGGTTTATTTTGTTTGTTTGGTTGAACCAGACCAACCAGATAGACCAGATGAACCAAATCAACCAGATGAACCAGAAAGACCAGACAGACCGGGCTTGTCCTAGACGTGCGGACCAGTGAAGCTCTGGCGTGCCACAATAGTTTTCCCACAGCCCCCTAAAAGCCGCTGCGGATTATACCGACTGTGCCGCCGCTGTGAAAGGGATTGTCTCGCCCGCAGAAATCATCACGGCAAACGCGAACCACAATGGCAAGAATGGTAGAATGGCACCGCCTATGACAATCGGATGGTTCTGCAGGCACATAAAACTGGTTTTGATTTTCATTGGTCTCTGGCTAGGCTGGGCCGGGCTGCCCTCCCTTGCCCTGGCCGCTGATCCCATCACCGTGAGAGAGATCCTGGACGAACCTAGTCGCTTCCACCTCCGGCAAGTGACGCTGCAAGGAACCGTTCGGAGCGTGCAGCCCCTCGACCCCTATACCCTGCCGGCCGGTACCACCTGCTACGGTGCCTACCTGTTTTATTTGGAAGACGACACCGCCTCGATCAATGTTGCCGCGTTTGGCCTCTGCGGCATCCCCACGGTCAAAGATCCCGACGTGGAGGACGGCGCACGCATCGAACTCCACGCGACCATCCAAGCCCCAAGCCATGGAGGTTACTATTTGAGCTTTCAGGGACTCAAAGTGGTAGGAGAACGAGAAGGCGTGATCCAGGCAGTCGCCGACCGTATTACGCCCCTCCAGGAATAACGAATGATCACCCCGTCCAATACGAGAATCGGCTGGATTGGCACCGGCGTGATGGGGTCGTCGATG